>JAKRSE010000068.1 GCA_022402505.1 Fimbriimonadaceae bacterium
CATGAGCCGTCTCGATGCTGTCCGGGAACGGGAAGAAGGCATCCGAAGCGAGGACCGACCCCGCCGCCAGTTCGCCGGCCTGCTCCAATGCCAGCCGCACGCTCTGGACCCGGTTCATCTGACCGGCGCCCACTCCAAGCAGGCGGTCATCCCCGCAGACGATGATGGCGTTCGACTTGACGTGAGGGACGATCGACCAGGCGAACCGGAGCTGGGCCATTTCGGCCTCGGACGGGCTCCGCTGGGAGACGACCTTCCATTCCAGGCCAGGGTCCTCGTCGGACGACTGAACCAGGACGCCGCCGCGGACCGACCGAAGCGTTGGGAAGGATGTCCGAGGGCTGACTTCGGCCCGCAGAATCCGCAGATTCGCCCCCCAGCCCTTCCGACCCTTCAGGATTTCCAGGGCCTCGGGGGTGAAGTCCGGGGCGATCACGATCTCCAGAAAGGTGTTCGGGGCGGTCATGGCCCGAGCGGATTCGGCATCCACGACCGCGTGGCAGGCGAGGACTCCGCCGAAGGCGCTGATCGGATCCGCCCCCCGCGCAAGCACGCAGCTTTCGGCCGGGTGCGACCGCGCCGCCGCACCGCAGGGGTTGCCGTGCTTGATGATCGCAACCGAACCCAGGGGCAGGTCGCAGGCCAGCTCCCAGGCGGCATCGGCGTCGAGGACGTTGTTGTAGCTGAGCGGCTTTCCGTTCAGCAACTCCGCCCGCACGATTCCGCCGGGGGTGAGAGGGTCCACGTAGAGGGACGCCTTCTGGTGAGGATTCTCGCCATAGCGCATCTCCTCGCGAAGCCGAAAGCCGAAGGTCGCCGACTCGGCCGGCTGATCGCCGGTCAGCCAACGGCTGATCATGGAATCGTAGAGCGCGGTGTGCCGGAAGGCCTTGGCGGCCAGTGCCCGCCGGGTTTCGGCCGAGACTCCATCCGCCGATTCCGCCTCTTCGGCGATCCGGGGATAGTCGGCCGGATCGACGACTACGGCGACGTGTCCCATGTTCTTGGCAGCCGCCCGAATCATGCCCGGGCCGCCGATGTCGATCGCTTCGATGACCTCTGCCTCGGACGCCCCGGATAGAAGCGTCTGCTCGAAGGCGTAGAGGTTGACCACCAGCAGCTGGATCGGCTCGATGCCGGCCTCGGCCATCTGGCTCGCATGATCGGCCCGGTCCGGCAGCCCCAGCAGTCCGCCGTGGATCTTGGGATGAAGGGTCTTCACCCGGCCGTCCAGCATCTCCGGAAAGCCGGTGACCTCCTGAACCTCAGTGACCGGGAGGCCGGCATCGCGCAGAGTTCGAGCGGTGCCGCCGGTGGAGATCAGCCGCCAGCCGGAGGAGGCAAGCCGGCGGGCGAAATCGACCAAGCCGGTCTTGTCGGTGACGGAGAGGAGGGCCTGTTTCATGGCGAGACGGGTTCTGGGACCGGGCGTCCTTCCGGAGTCGCAGGGGTGACTCCAGTCGGATCGGCAGGGTCGGCCGGGCCGGGCCGGTCAGGCTCGGGGGCGGGCGGCTGTTTGATGGTCACTTCGATCGTCCGACTCACCGCCTTGTCGTTGCGATCATAGGCGGTCAAGACGAACTTGGAGGCGGTCGTCACCGGGATCTCCACCCGGCCGCGCAGGGCGTCGAGCGAGATCAGCCGACCGTCCACTTCCAGCGTGGCCCGGTAGGCCTCCTCCAGAACCCACGAGACCTGGACCGTGCCGCCGCCCGGCTCCAGCTCACGAGGAGCCGCTGAGAATTCCACGATCCGGGCCAGGCTCTCGTCGCGGACCTCCAAATTGATCGACTGCTCCACCGACATGCCGTCGGCGTTCCGGGCGATCAGCCGGGCTCGGATCGTGCCGCCCGCCGTCGGGGTCACCTGAAGGCTGGTCGAGCGTGGATCGATCGTCGCGGCGAAGGGCTCCAGTGTCGCGGCCGTCACGCTGGGGCCGAGTCGGTAGCTGAAGATGACCCCCTCTCCCAATCGGATCGACCGGCTGCTGACCTTGAACTCCTCGATCGTCGGCGGCGGAGCCTTCGGAATCGGGCGGACCTCCACGATCCGCGTCGAAACGGCCGTCTCCTCATCCCCCCGAAGCGCCACCAGAGAGATCTCCATGCGGCCGGGCAGGTCGGCGGTCACAGAGTGGGACCCCTCCGCCGGAAAGTCCTTCCAATCCTGCGCCCCAAGCTTCAGACGGATCCGGTCCGAGTCCTTCGTCCGCCAGATCACGCGAACCGACTCACCGGCGATCACCTTCTCCGGATCGACGGTGAAGGAGAGCACCGACGGCTTCTTCGGAAGCATCACCAGCCAAAGCAGGAACAGGCCGATGATGACCATTCCCACCACGGCGGTCACGGGGGAGAGCACGGCCCTCAGCTCGACGACGCCCTGGGTCTGCGTGCCGAGCCCGGCGTTTTCCTGAGACCGGGCCGTGACCGTGAAGGCGCAGAGCCTCGCGCCGGCCAGGATGGGCGAACCGGCCGCCCGGACCCCGACTCGAAGGTTCTTCTGGGCGCCGGGCTGCAGCACGACCTGATCCTGCTCCAGGTCGAAGACCAGCTGGTTCTCCTGGTCCGTCGCCGTCACCTGGAGCACCTGCTCCTCGTTGCCCAGATTGGTTACGGTGACGACCACATGGCCGGTCTGGAAGGAGCTCACCTGAACCCGTCGAGGCTGAAAATCGAGGCTCAGGCTGTGGTAGGGCTCCACCTCCAGCACCGCCGAACTGGCCCGGCTCTCGCCGGTCTCCAGGTCGCGGACCAGGACGACGTAGGGATAGGAGCCGCTGGTGCTGTCCGGCCGACGAGGCGGACTCAGCTTCCAGCGCTCGACCTTGGTCTCGCCGGGCTCCAGACGGAACGTGGAGTTGGGCAGGGCCACCCACTCGAGATCGAGGCCCTCCACCACAAGCTCCAGTTCGCAGGGTTCAGAACCCGTGTTCTGGATGGTGATGGTGCCATAGGCTGCGGCTCCCGGTTCGACCCGGGCTTCCGCCGCTCCCAGCTCCACCGAGAAGCCCATCGGCCGGAATTGTAGCAGAACCACCGACCCGGTATCCTCCAGTCATGAGCCTGGCCAGACTCCTCCTACTTGGAACCGCCGGGACGACAGCCGCCTGGAGCGAGTTCGCCCTGATCCCGAGAGCAGGCCTCCCCCTGGGGGGCTACACCGAGCGGGGCGAGGCGATTTCGAGCTTCGGACCCCGGCCGCTGGTCGGCCGCGTGCTTGTGCTCCGAGGCGGCGCGAGGCCCCTGGTGATGGCCGCTCTGGAACTGCTGACGATTCCCGAATCGCTCCTTCGGGAGGTCCGGGCGCGGCTTCCGGCGGACCTCGATCTGGTCCTGGTCGCCACCCACACGCACCATTCGGCCGACAGCCAGATGCTCAACGATCGGATGACCTTCCGAATCCCGGGAATCGCCCCTTACCGGTCGCGGGAGCTGGATTCCTTTGCCGACCGCATT
>JAKRSE010000069.1 GCA_022402505.1 Fimbriimonadaceae bacterium
CGAAGATCGCCCGGCTGCTCCGGCCCAGATCCGCCTCCTCCGCCTGCCGCCAGGTCAGCTTGGGCTGGAAGGCCTGATCCTCCGGGCTCTGATGGTGGAGGCTCTGCGAGATTCGGCCCTGGCCCTGGTCCGAGAGCCGGGCCTCTTCCGTCCGGGACCCGGGCGTGAGGCGGCGGAGGCTCTGGATGCGGCCGCCGGGCCGACCGGCGACCCGGGACACCCATCCTCCTGGCTCAGCCGGATGCCACCAGACCTCGGGGACATGCTGGAGGATCTGTGGTCTCGAAAGCTGCTGCCGCCTTCGGCGGACCAGCTGGAGGCGGTCGCCGTGCGCCTTCGAGAGGCTCGCGACCTCGCCGAGACCTCCGCCGACTCCGACGACGCTCGGCTGAAGCGGTACCGCCTGCTCAGCCGGGTGAAGGAGCCTCGGGCGGCCGAGGCCGTAGATCCGGTCGCAGACCCGTTCGGTGATCAGGCGGAAGAAGACCCGTTCGGCTGACCGCCTGACGCAATGAAGTCCCGGGTCGATCGGAGTGCCGACCCGGGTCTTTCTTGTTGCTCGCGAAACTTTTGCCGGATTTTCGCCATCATTGTAGTCAGCGGTCAAAGCTGACTTCTCCCCTGGGGCTCCCATGATCGTTCGGCAGCCCCCGACCGGACACCGCTTCGCCTCCGTCCGGGGCCCGATGGACCACTCCATCGAAGAAAAGGAGAAACCAAGATCCCATGATCCTGAACCGCACCCTGAGTCTGCTCGACGTACTGCCCCGCCTTGTGCGGAAGTCGGCGGCGCGACGGGCGACCGAATCCGCCACTCAGGCCGAAGGAACCGTGCGAAAGCCCGGCTTCCTGGAAGGCTTCGAGCGGCTTCTGACGGCGGGCATCAACCCGACCATCGACACCCTCAGCCGGAACGACTGACGTCGGCCCCGGCCTCGACGGAGGGCGGAGGGCGCCGAAGCCCGCCGCCCCTCTCTGGCATCATTCCAGAGCCGCGGCGTGACCGCGAACAAAGCAGACGGGCGACTTCACCCGCGCCAGGACCTGACGCATCTGCTCCGTGCAACGGCTCTCATTCAGCCGATCCTCGTCGGGAACCGCAAGAACGCAGTAGGCGGCGTTGATCTCCTCCGAGACGTCCTGAAGCAGGCTCGGCAGATCCCGCGTCCGCTCCATCCGAACCTCGCAGGCGGTTCGACACTCGGTGAAGACCTCTTTGGCCAGAATCGCCGACTGCGCCTCCCGTTCTTCCAGGTCGGGAAGCGGAGCCGTGAGCGGAAGATCGCGCCCCACCACCAGGGGAAGCAGGACCACGACCTTCGCCCGGATGTTGTTCACCAACTCTCGGGTCAGAACGACGACGTCCATGTCGTGCTCGCTCCCCTGAAGGACGCAGAGCACCTGGTACTGGACCCCTTTCAGCAGGGAGTTCTGCTCCCGCTCGTCCACGTCGTGAGCCTGGGCGATGATGTCCAGCGAGCGGCGCGCCTCGTTCACCGTGTCGACGATCGGCAGCTGGCTGCAGACGTCCGGAGTGTCTCGAATGACCTCCAGAACATGAGACGGCACGGCCGCGAGCACCACCCTCGCCTCGTCCTTCTGCTGGACGAACCGGAAGACGTCGGCAAAGGTCGTGACCCCCGCCATCGTCGCCTCCGTCAGACCGCTGCAGTCCAGAATCACGCCCGTCGGGTGCCGCTTCAGCGTCAGCTGGATGGCGGTCTGCATCGTCTTCCAGCTGTTGCGGGTCAGCGCTCCGGAAAGAACGATGACGTCTTCATAGGATTCAACGATCATGGAATCAGGCGACCTCCTCCAGGGAATAACGCACGTTCGTGACCATGACGCGACGCCGAGAGCCCAAAGCCCTCTTCAGCCACGCCGCCGCATTGTCGTGGAGCAGGCGATGCCACCAGCGGCCCAGGATCGGCTGGGGAACGATCACCGTGACGGTCAGTTCGGGATCCTCCTCCAGAGTCGCATCCACATAGTCCAAGACCGGATCGACCAGAGAGCGGTACGGCGACTCAAGGATTACCAGCGGCACATCGGCGCCGAAGCGGTTCCAGGCTGCCTTGAACTCGGGCAGTCCGGAGGAATCCAGGATCACGTGCAGAGCTCGGACGTCGGTCGTCAGGCTCTGGGCATAGCCGATGGCGGACAGGATGCCGGGATGAACCCGCGGCACCAGGATCAGCACCGTCGTCTTCATCTTCGGGATCTCCCGCATCCGCTGAATCGACTGCGCCTCGGCCACCCGGCGGTAATAGTTGAAGATGCCGCGGAAGACCAGCATGACTCCGCCGACCGCGAAGATCGTCACCCATGCGCCTTCGGTGAACTTCAGCACGGCCAGAACGATGAGCACGGTTCCGGTCGCCACCGCACCGACCAGGTTGATGATCAGCTTCCATCCGATCGTCTTGGCCCGGAGCCAGTAGGTCACCATCCCGGCCTGGCTGATGGTGAAGGCGGTGAAGACGCCCACGGCATAGAGCGGAACCAGGCTGTGGGTGTCCGCCTTGAAGGCCAGCAGCAGCCCGGCAGAAACCAGGGCCAGCAGGAGGATGCCGTTGTTGAAGACCAGCCGGTCTCCCACGGTCTTCAGATACCGCGGAAGAAGTCCGTCTTTGGCCAGGAGCCCGGCCAGGCGTGGAAAGTCGGCGAAGGCCGTGTTCGCTGCGAGGAAAAGAATGGAGACGGTGGCGATCTGGATGAAGTAGAACGCCGGACTGCCCGCCCCGAAGACCTGGGTCGCCAGCTGGGCGATGACGGTCTGGTAGCCGGGATCGTGCTGCTCCATCGGCACCACGCCGTATTGAACCGCCGCCCAGCTGACTCCGACAAACATCGTCAAGAGCAACCCCGCCATGACGATCAGGGTCCGGCCGGCGTTGTGGGCCTCCGGCGCCCGGAAGGCTTGGACCCCGTTGCTGATCGCTTCGACCCCGGTGAGAGCCGTGCAGCTGGCCGAGAAGGCTTTCAGCATGAAGAGGACCGGCAGAGCGACGTACCAGGTGGGCGAATCCTGGTAGCGCGCCAAGGCGTCGGGGTCGGGCGGGGTCGGAGGCCTGCCCCATCCCTGAATCAGTCCCCAGGCGATCAGGGCCAGAATCGAGACGATGAAGGCGTAGGTCGGAACGGCGAAGACCGCCCCGCTCTCACGCGCGCCACGGAGGTTGGCCAAGGTCAGAACCGCCACCGCACCGATGGCGATCGGCACCATGAAGTCATGGGTCGCCGGCCACATGGAGACGAGCGCGGCCGTGCCGGCGGCGATCGAGACCGCCACCGTCAGCACATAGTCCAAAAGCAGGGCCGCCGCCGCGATCCAGCTCCAGGGCCGGCCCAGATTCTCCCGGCTGACCGAATAGCTGCCGCCGCCTTCCGGATAGGCGTGGATGGTCTGGTAGTAGCTGGTCGCCACGACGATCAACAAAACGCCGAGGACCAGG
>JAKRSE010000070.1 GCA_022402505.1 Fimbriimonadaceae bacterium
GAACGAGCCGGGCTTCGGGCTCTCAGCGTCGCCTATCGGGGCGAGGAGCTTCTCGCCGGCTGGAGCGACGGCAGCCTGACCGAGGAATCCGGGCGGACCTGAAACTCGGCCTCGTGCCAAGATGATCTCAATGGCTCGTTGGTTCATCACCGGCTCCTCCACCGGCTTCGGCCGGGTCCTCACCGACCGTCTTTCGGCGGCAGGACACCAGGTCATGGCGACCGCCCGAAAGCCCGAAGCTCTCGCCGATGCCGTCGCCGCCGGCGAGGGGAGGGTCCTGACCCATGCAGTCGACGTCACGGACCGAGCCCAGGTCGAGGCCGGATTCACCGCCGCGATCGAAGCCTTTGGCGGCATCGACGTGGTGGTCAACAACGCCGGCTACGGCCTGATGGCGGCGATCGAAGAGGCTTCCGAAGAGGAAATCCGCCGGCAGTTCGACACCAACGTGCTGGGGGCGATCCGGGTCATGCAGCTGTCCGCCGAGCACTTCCGCACCCGCCGGGCCGGCGTGATCTTCAACCTCTCCAGCATCGCCGGCCTGGTGAGCTTCCCCGCGGTCGGCTTCTATGCCGCCACCAAGCACGCTCTGGAGGCTCTGAGCGAGGCGCTCGACCGAGAGGGCGAGGCGCTGGGGTTCCGCAGCATCGCCATCGAACCCGGCCCCTTCCGCACCGATTTCCACGGCCGATCCCTCCAGCTTTCGGCCCGCGAGATCGAAGAGTACGCCGAAACGGCGGGCGCCCGAAAGAAGATGCTTCAGGAGGCGTCCGGACGGCAGGCGGGAGATCCGGAACGGGCCGCCGAGATCATGATGCAGCTCGCCGAGCATCCCAACCCGCCGCGGCGCCTGCTGCTGGGAGCGATGGCCCACCAGACGGCCCTCGACAAGCTGGCCGCCATGAAGGCCGACATCGAGGCCTGGGAAGAGATCACCCTGTCGGCCGACTTCCCCTCCTGAATCCGACGATCTGGGAACGCGCTCCGAGCGGGCGGGAGTAGGATGCTTGTAGGGCCCGTTCTACAGTCATCGGGCCTGGAGAAAACATGCTGAAACACCCCTTTGCCTGGTTTGAACTGAATGGGCGCAACGCGGCCGCCGTGGACTTCTACAAGAAGGCCCTCGGATGGGACGTGGAGGTGCAGGAGATGGAAGGGGTCGGCTCCTTCCCGATCTTCAAGATGCCGGGAGACGAGATGGGCTTTGCCCACTTCTTCAACATGGATCACGCCGAAGACGGAATGATGGACGGAGTGCCCGCGCACTGGGCGCTCTACGTCTACGTGGATGACGTGGATGCTTCGGCCGTCAGCGTCGTGGAGGCGGGAGGCGAAGTGAAGGTTCCGGCCATGGACCTTCCGGGAGTCGGCCGTATGGCGATGTGCACCGACCCCGGCGGCGCGGCGTTCTGGCTCTTCCATCCCGAATCGGCCTGAACCGTCAGGCGCCCTGACATGACTCCTCCCAGGCCTTCATGGCCGGGAGGGGTCGGTGGCAGATGGCCCGCCAGAACAGCCCCAGAACGGGTGCGATTTCGGCGGCAAACTTCATGCGCTGAGGAGGCTCGCTCAGTTCGGTCAGGGCGCGGAGGGTGACGACCGCCTCCGGACTGATCGCCGTGGAATCGTGATGAAGGCCGGAATGGCGGCTGTGGATCCGACCGCCGGCCGCAGCTGAAACCCAGCAGGGCCGCTCCCAATCCTCGCTGCCGTCCTCCTGGCAGACTCCCCAGTCCGGCAGATGACCCTCTTCCTCCATCAGGCGGGCGAGCATCCACGACCCCGCCGCCCCGAAATCTGCGCCCTGGCTGAGGGCGGTCAAACCGGCGAGCAGAATCTCAAGATGCCCCTCGGCGGGAGCATCGAGAGGAAGCGCCTCGGAGAGAACTTCGGCCGTCGCCAGCCCCGCAAGAAGGCTTTCGTAGGACCGCCGCACGCCCGGGAACGATGAGATCGGCTGCACCGATGTCACGAACGACCTCGCTCGTCCGGTCGCCCAGCTGAATCGGGCATGAATGAGGGGCTCGCAGGAGGAGGCGAGCCGGCTCCCCCCTTTCCGGGCCCCTTTCGCGATCAGATCCAGCTTGCCGAAGTCTCGGGACAGGAGAATGATGCGGCGGTCGGCCTCGCCGGAGTCCATCCGACGAAGCACGACCGCCTCAGAATCCGCCTCGCGGCTCAGATCAGCCTCCGCGGAACAGAGGCAGAACTCCCTGGACCAGCCACTCCAGGACGATGTAGCTCATCCGGTCGATGACCAGGGCGAACCGGGCCATGACCGTGCTGCCGAAGATGCAGCCGAAGCCGATCATCAGGGTCCAGCGGCCGAACTTGTTGAAGGCCTGGAGAGCCTTCCCCTTGATTTCGATGCTGAAGATGAAGTAGCTGAGAGAGGCCAGCAGGGTCACCAGGAAGATGATGTTCGTAAGGGCCTGCGTCGGGAAGACATTCCGCTGGATCGCCTCCAGAACCTCAGGCGCCGCCGGGCCGCGAGTGCCGTCCGGAAGGAGAACCTGGCTGGAAGGTACGCGGATCGACTCCCAAGTCGTCGGCACGATGGGCTTCATCGAGTTGTAGATCTGCGGGAAGAACTGGGTGGACCAGTTCATCAGCTGCTGACCCGACCAGGCGCCCAGGATGATGCCGATCGGGATGCGGCTCATCCAGTTGTGCTTCTTGCTGAAGACCATGTAGCCCATCAGGCCGATGGGAACCAGGATCGCAAAGAGCCACAGACCCTGCTGCGCGGGGGCGCTGCCATCGGCCGCCTTGCCCAGCATCTTCTGCCACCAGTTGACGTAGAGCGTCTCCTTCCAGAGAGCGAAGATCGCGAAGCCGACGGAGAGGCCGATGAACAGGTGTTCGAAGAACCGATAGATCTTCGTTTCCTTGTAGAGCACCGAGTAGAGGCCGATCGTCGCCAGCGCGCCGCAGGTGAGCTTGATGAGGAGATAGGTTTCCGGATTCATCTCAGGATCTCCGCCGCGTCAAGCGCGTCCTCCAGAGGCCTTCCTCTGCCGTTCGGCGAGGAACATCGCAATGTTGCCCACGATCACCGCCAGGACCATCAGGGTCAGGGCGAGATTCAGAGCCGCATAGTAGGTCTTCCCGCGGCCCGCATGCACGTAGCCGGGGATCGGGGGGATCTCTCCCTCCAGCTTGGTGTAGGTGACTCTCGGGTTGCCCCCGTCTGGCGGCCGGACGTTGACACCGTAGGCCATCATCATCTCGTTGTCATAGACACCCTTCAATCCGATGGCGATGCCGGACAGCTGTCCTGCCGACCAGTAAGGCAACAGGGTGGGGCCGACGACTCCGGTGCACATGCAGAGCAGGGTGACCCTGCCCGAAAGTCGCTGGATGCCGATGTCGATGGTGTTGCTGGCGGTCACGTAGATCACGGCCGCGACATCCTCGATCCGGTTCACGTTCCGAA
>JAKRSE010000071.1 GCA_022402505.1 Fimbriimonadaceae bacterium
TTGTCGTCGCCACGACCATCTCCCAGCGGGTCGGCTCCTGGACCGTCTTCGGAAACCGAAACCAGAGCGACGACTCCCAGCGAGGGCTGGGGTCTCAATGGACCGCCGGCGCAAATCGGGGGACGACCAACGATTTCTTCTGGCTCGGCTACTCCGAAATCGGCAGCCGCTGGTTCCCCGGATTGGGCCGACGCAGCCTCACCGATGCGAAGGGGTTCGAGATGAACTACAACCGCTGGGGCAGCCCCCGTTCCGGACCGACGCAGGAGTGGTACGTCTACGGCAGCGCCTCCCGCTTCACCCGCCTGAACGGCGACCGGTTCACCGAAAACCTCTCGATGGGAGCCGGGATCGAGCTGCGGTCCAAGTGGTCGCTCGAAGCCAACCTCAGTGCCGGGCACTTTGCCCCCTTCGACGACCATGACATGAGCCTGGGCATCGCCTATCCGAACTCGGATCCCTTCCGCAACGCCGGGATCAGCTACGGGGTCGGCCGGGCCGGAGGGGTGCCGACCGAGTTCATCAATCTGCGCTGGGTCGGCCGACCTTCCCGGCGGTTCTACACCTCGGCATCGGCCACCAGGTTCGTCCGTGCCGGCACCTTCGACCAGATCGACCTGACCGCCACCTGGGACGTCGGGCTCAACGAGTCGCTTGCCGTCCGGGCGATCTACGACGAGGACCGATGGAACCTGTATGGGTCGTACCGGCTGGCGGGTCGCAAGGGGAACGAGCTTTTCGTGCTCCTCGGCGACCCGCAGGCCGGCGACACCCGAACCCGGCTGGCCCTCAAGGCGCTGATTCCGGTGGAGATCAAGTTTTAGCCCGGCTGCCGGCGGGGGTCGGCGAAGAAGATGAAGTCGGTGTCCGGGAAGCCGTCCCAACCGGCCGCTTCCGCCAAGCCACGCATATGGCCGCGGTGGTAGGCGCCGTGCCCGGAGACATGGACCGCCATCTGTTCGTGGGTCCAGGAAGCCTGCCGCGAACCGCGTCCCCAGGTGTAGACCGTCTCCAGCCCATGAGCCTCCAGCAGTGAGCCCCACCAGGCGGTGGCCCGGTCCAGAGATTCCAGAAGATCGTCTCCCGCTTCAGGGGGCGAGTCGAATCCGCAAGCCTCGGCCACGCTCTGCCCCCAGCCGATCGGGCAGCCGACGTGATGCGTGAGGACCTGTCGGGCGCGGTCGGCGAGGGGGGAATCCTCGGCCGCCGCCATCCAGTGCCTCCAGGCCCAGCGGTCGTGCTCCAGCCGAGCGTTGAGGATTTCCAGACCTTCGGAACCCGGCTCGGTGGGAGTCCGGCCGGTCCAGCGGATGAAATCGGTCTCGGGAAACTCACCCCACTCGGCCGCTTCGGCCAGACCGCGCAGGTGGCCCCGGTGGTAGGTGCCGTGAAGCGACAGGTGAAGCAGGACCTCGCCGAACGTCGCCTGATGACCGGTCCCCGTCCGACGCCGCACCCAGGGGAGAACCCAGTCGAGCGGCTCGCTTCCGGCGACGGAGAGCAGCAGGGCATCCGCCTCGGAGTCGGAAGGAGCCGCCCGGCCCAGGGCCTCTGCCAATCGCCCGGCCCATCCGACGCGGGCCTGCGCGATGTGCCCCAGCACTTCCCTCCCCCGAGTCTCGATCGGCGAGCCGACCAGCGCCCCGGCCCAGAGGGCGGATGCCCAGTCATCGAAAGCGAGGCCGTCGATCAGATGTCTTCGGATGTCCATCGGTTCAGCCCACCATGGCCTGGAGGTTCCGGTGGGCGGCATCCATGCAGTCGAAGGGATCGCGCAGGCAGGTGTCCAGCTCGACGATCAGCCACTCGGTACCGCTCTCACGGGCGGCCGGGAGGATCGAATCCCAATCCAGATTCCCTTCACCCACCGGCGCATAGGTCACCGTCCAATCATGCGGGATCAGGTCCTTGACGTGGATCATCGGCACCCGACCCTTCAGCCGCCGAAGCACCGAAGCGACATCGATGCCGGCCAGCGCGACCCAGTAGGTGTCGATCTCCATCGGCAGGTCGGCTCCTCCGGCAGCGGCCAGAGTCCAGAACCAATGGACGCCGTCCGTCTTTTGGAATTCAAGGGCGTGGTTGTGATAGGCGATCTGCAGGCCGCCGGAACGTCGATTCAACTCGGCCATCTCCTCGCCCAGCCGCTGAAATCCGGGGGCTCCCACGTTCCGGTACTCCTCGGGGGCCGAGCCGATCGCCGTGAACCCGCAATCCAGGTCGGCATGGAAGCGCAGCTCTGCCTCCAGGTTGTCTCGGAGGGATTCCCAGGCTCGGTGGGTCGCGCAGCAGACGAGGCCGAGCCGATCCAGCATCGCCTTGGCTTCGACAGCCGAGACCTCCGGAGAATCGCCCGCCATGCAGCCGACGGCCGAGAACTGGACCCCCGCGTAGCCCATCTCCGCGACCCGTTCCAGGGTCTGCTCGAAGTCGGCTTTGGTCTTGGTGAAGTCCCGAAGGGTGTAGAGCTGAGCCGCAATCCTCATGGCGGTGAGGTTACACCGGCGGCCGGTTTCACGGGTTCGCCATGCGGCTCACGCGTTCACCCGGACGCCTGACTTTGGGACAGACTCAGGCGATGAAGGCGGAGGCTTTCTGGAAGGCGAAGCAGGCGGCGGTGGAGCTGGGCCGTCCGCTCGAAGGGTGGTCGGCGGCCGACATTCGCCGGGATCACGGCCGACTTGAATCGCCGATCCACCGTCCCGCTGAGGGTTTTCCCGGCGACGACGACCTCACCATGCCCCTGGCCCTGCTGATGGCCTGGCAGGAGCGGGGCCTGGATGCCACGCCCGACGAGATCAGCCAAGCCTGGCATCGGTCGCTGCCGATCACCTGGTTCTGGCGGTTTCGGCGATGGCAGCTGGTGGGGCGGCACGGCGTCGCGGCGGGGCGGAACACCGAGCATCGGGGCGGCCACATCGGCGCGATGCTGATGGCCGATCTGTGCGGGGCCGTCTCGCCGGGCGATTCGGAGGCGGCGCGCCGACGGGCGGAAGCGATGGGCCGGGTCTGCGCGGCCGGAAAGGGAGTGGAGGCCGCCGGCTGGGTGGCGGATGTCGCGGCGAGGATCGCCGGCGGAGACTCGGCGGCGGCGGCCGTGAGCCGAGCGCTGGCGGTGGAACCCGCGGAGTGGATCAAGGACCTCGGAGCAGTGGTCCAGTCCACCGCAATGGAGGACTTCCCGGAGAAGATCGCGGAACACCTGGCCGAACCTCGCCTTCTACGGACGATTCTTCCGGGCTCCCTGGGCCGACCCGAGCCCTGGGTTCGGGCCGAACCGAACCTGGCGATTGTCATGGCGGCCTGGCTGTGGTCCGGCGAGGATGCCTGGAGCGCGGCGATGGCGGCCGTCCGGCTCGGCTGGGATACCGACAGCAACGCGGGCATCGTC
>JAKRSE010000008.1 GCA_022402505.1 Fimbriimonadaceae bacterium
CCTAAGAAACATAGAAGACTTGCTTCAAAGTGGAGGCTGATTTCTGAGAATGTTAGGCAGAACCGTGTCCTCGGTCCGAGCGAAACTTCCGGCTGAGGCAGCCCTTGGGCGGCCTGAGACAACCAGGCGGGGCCGTTCGGGACAACCCGAACGACCCCGCATCCTGATTCCGGCGGCCTCGGAAGAGACTAGCCGGGGCCTGCCTGCGCTCCCGGAGGGGGAGGCGGCGGCGGTCCTGGAGCGGCGGAACCGCCTCCCGAAGGGCCCGGGCCGCCCATGTTTCCGGCTTCCGCCGGAGGCTCCAAGACCGGATCCTTGTACCGTGCCTGCTCGTCCGGCGTGGCGGTCGTCTTCGTGTCGCTGCAGCCGGCAACTCCCAGCGACAGCATCACGGCCAGAACGGCCCCCCACAGAAGGGTGTGGCGCATCGTCACCGCTTGGCGTTCCACTTGTTCAGTTCCGGCCGATTGGTCTCGTCCGGGTTGGTGGCGGAAGGTGCCAGGGCCTTGGCGCTGCCGTCTGCGAAGCTGAAGACCGACTTGCCCGAGAAGCCCGCGTTCACGGCGCCGTCCCGATTGCTCCGGTTGTGCTCCACGCCGTTCACCACATACGGGTTGCCGTTGCGGCTGCCGTCAGGCAGAAGGCCGGCATGGCCCGTCCAGTCCCACCACTCGACGCCCGCGATGAAGTCGCCGGGGCCCCAGGTCAGCTGGCTCTTGTAGCGGACGGCGAGCATGACCGTGTCGGACGGGTTGGTGACCGAGGTCGTGCTCACGATGGTGTTGCCCATCCAGTTCTGCGGGCCGCATCGGGTCTCCGGCTGGTTCTGAACCATGGTCATCAGATCGTAGTTCTCGTTCAGCGAGCCGTTCCAGCGGATCAGACCATTGGCGGCGAACGAGATGTTGATCCCGTTCTCGTGGGTGGTCAGCCAGCTCTGCCAGCCGGCCTTGCTCAGCGTGTCGTCCGGAGTGCGGAGGATCGGGAGGTTCTTGATGTAGGGCTCGGTGTCCAGAGCCCAGCCGCCGTCGAGCGGGTTCCACCAGCAGGCTCCCGAGCCCATCGGATAGTTGTCGTCGTAGTCGTTCGTGTAGAGCAGGACTCCGAGAGAGGTCTGCTTGACGTTCGAGATGGCGGTGGCCTTCTTGGCAGCGTTCTTGGCCTGCGCAAAGACAGGGAACAGAATGGCGGCGAGAATGGCGATGATGGCGATGACCACCAGCAGTTCGATGAGCGTGAATGCTCGGTTCTTGTTCATGGTTGGTTCTCTTCGATGAGTTGTTCTTGGCCCGACGTCGATGCGACCGGAACCCGCGTGAAAATTGAGATGGAGCGGCCCCGCTCCTGAGGCGCCTCGCTGAGGTGGACCGAGACGCGGGCCGTCCGTGGACGCCGGCTCGGGTCTGCCAGCCGGGAGCGCAGAGTCTCCACCGCCAGCCGCGCCAGCTCCGAGCGCGAGCTGACCGTCGCCGGGATCGGAACGCCGTCCAGACGAACGATCCGGTCCGTGCCGATGGATGCCGTGCGGACCTGGCACATCGGGTGCAGGCCCTGGGCCAGCATCAGCTCCACCAAGGGTTGGGCGTATTCGTCCTGCATGACCACAAGGCCGTCCAAAGGCCGTCCGTGTTCCAAGCGACGGGAAAAAACGTTCAAATCCGGCATGTTGTGGCCGCTGGTGGCCAGGAAGATGAAGTTCTCCGGCTGAGGCTGAACTCCGGCCTCAAAGTGTGCCTTCAGGTAGCCGGAGAACCGGTCGTGGGTCCAGCCGAGCATGTCCAGCATTCCCGCGATCGCGATGTTCCGGCAGCCCTGGTCGAAGAGGTGACGGGTCGCCAGCAGGCCCGCCTCCAGGTTGTCCTCTTCCACCAGATCCAGGCGGCCTCGGAATCCGCGAAGCTCCAGCCCGAGGCAGACGAGGGGCAGATGCTCCGCCACACGCGAAACCTCCGCCTCGTTGGGGAAGCCCTCGTCCGGCCAGACCAGCGCTCCGACGCAGCCCATCTGAGCCGCCTGGTGGAGAGATCGTTCCAGCGCGCCGGGAGAGCCGTCCAGGTGGACCAGATGGAGGCCCTCTTCCGCCAGAAGCCGGTTCAGCTCTGTATACAATCGGACCTGGATTGCCGAGCTGCCGTCGATCATGGCCACCAGGCCCGTCGCGGGGCCGGCCGACGGCAGGGCCATGCCGCGATTCGGTACCGAGACAAGGCGGTCCTGCTCGGCCAGATGCTGAAGGGCGCGCCGGAGAGTGGTGCGGCTCGTGCCGATTTCAACCTGAAGTTGCCGCTCTGAGGGCAGAAATCCGCCCGGGGACAGGCTGCGGCGCGAAACGAGATCCATGACCCTCTCCGCCACCTCTCGGTAGCCCAGGGATCGGTCCTTCGCTTCGTGCGCCGCATTGCGCATGAACTGAGTATACAGAAGGTCCGCCAAAAAAGCGACCAGTGGTCTACATCTTCACGAAAATTGCATGATTCACGAGCCCTCGTCGTGCTCGGAATCGGGCGGGGGAGGCAGATTTCGGAGCAGGATGCCGTCCAAGACGATCAGCCCGGCCGCCTGGAGGATCACCGCCAAGCCCGCCTCCTTCGGTCCGAGCCAGACCATCGCCCCGCCGGCGAGAATGAAGCCTGCATCCAGGCCGAGGTTGAGCTGAAGGAACTCGCGGAATCGCGCCAGGTGCAGACGACTCCTGCTCCGCCACGAACCGAGAACGATCGCCAGGTTCACCAGCGCCCAGCACCCGGCAACCATCCAGAACTCCGAAAATGGGCCCGAGAGGATTCCGGTCGCGATCCAGGCCACGGGCCAGGGCGCCGACCACCAGGCCAGCCGCACAAGATGCGCCCGGAGCTGGGTTCGCAGGATCACCTCAGAGCCTCAAAAAAGGCCGCCCGAGCCCGAACGGCCCGCTCACGCGCATCGGGGCCGACGGCGTTGATGTGGCCCATCTTCCGCCCCGCCTTCATCTGGGCCTTGCCATACCAGTGGACATGAACATCCGGTTCCTCTCGAAGCGCCGCCTCCAGGCCGAACCGCCAATCCCGATCCGACTCCACCCCCAAGAGGTTCGCCATGCAGGCCTCGCCCCCCTCCAGGGCCGGCAGCGGGAGGCCCATCGCCAGGCGGACATGCACCTCGAACTGGCTCGGCCCTCCCCAATCCAGCGTGTAGTGGCCCGTGTTGTGCGGCCGCGGGGCGATCTCGTTGATCAGGAACCGGCCGTCCTCCAGTTCGAACAGCTCCACTCCACAGAGGCCGAAGCCTCCGACCGCCTCCACCGCCTGCACCGCCGCCGCCGAGGCATCCACCCCCGCCGGGAAGACCAGATCGCAGACGTGGTTCGTCTGGATCGTCTCCATCGTCGGGAAGCAACGGACCTCCTGCGGCGATCGGGCGACCATCACCGCCAGCTCGCGGCGGAAGGGCACGAATTCTTCCGCCATCCATCCGCCTTCCGACCAAAGCGGACGGTGGGATTCCAGCTCGTCGCGGGTTCGGGCCGAGCGGGTCCCCTTGCCGTCGTACCCGCCGAACCTCGCCTTCAGCATCATCGGATAGCCGATCGAAGGCTCGGCTTCTTCCATGGGGACGGCGCGGGGGCTGGGGGCGCCATGACGCGCATAGGCGGTCCGCTGGCTCAGCTTGTCCTGGATCGTCGCCAGGCAGTCGATGCCCGGAGTCAGGACCGACTCCTGCACGCCCGCCCGCCGACACGCCTCGCGGATGGCGGCGGCCGGGATGAACTCGTTCTCAAGGGTCGTGCGGCGGCAGCTCCGCAGAATCTCGGCCACCGCATCCGGATCGTCCAGCCGGCCCAGAATCGACTCGGCCACCTCGCCGGCGGGAGTCGCCGAACCGGGGTCCAAGGAGAGGCACCTCAAGCCCATCCGCTGCGCAGCATGAAT
>JAKRSE010000072.1 GCA_022402505.1 Fimbriimonadaceae bacterium
CGGGTACCGGGTGGAGACCACGCTCCACGCCGATGTCCAGCGGGAAAGCGAAGCCCAGCTGCTCCGCACCATCCGGAGCTACCGTTCGGTCCGAACCGGAGCGGCGGTGGTGCTGGACCGAGACGGGCGGATCGTCTCGATGATCGGGGGACCGGACTACAGCGAGAGCCAATTCAATTCGGCGGTCGATGGGCGGCGCCAGCCGGGATCCAGCTTCAAGCCCTTCGTCTATGCGACGGCCCTGAAGCGGGGGCTCATCGGCGGAGCGGGCTCGCTGGTCAGCAACCGGCGGGTGACGGTGCGGGAGAACGGCCGAACCCGGACCATCAAGTCAGGCGGCCCGGCGGGCAGCGTTTCCATGGAACAGGCCATGGCCTACTCCTACAACAGCGCCGCCTGGAACACGATGCGGATGGCGGGTCCGGCGAACGTGGTGAACGTCTCGCGGACCGATTTCGGGATGACCGGGCTTCTGCCGGCCGTCCCCAGTCTCGCGCTGGGCACCGCGGAACTCTCACCGCTGGAGATGGCGGCAGCCTACAGCGTGTTTCAGCGGGCCGGCGAGCGGGTGGAGCCGTTCGCCATCGAGCGCGTCCTCGGCCCCACCGGCCTGCCGATCTACGTGGCGGACCCGAAGTCGATCCGGACCGGAATCAGCGCCACCATGGCGGGAGCGATCGACCAGAGCCTGCAGGCGGTGGTGGAATACGGGACGGGCAAGCGGGCCTCCGGCGTGAAGAACGCCCGAGGAAAGACGGGCACCACCAACGACAATCGAGACGCCTGGTTCTGCGGCTACACGAACGACTACGTCGGGGTCGTCTGGGTGGCGAATCCGATCACCCGGGCGGATGGCAGGCGGGTCTACAGCCCGATGACCGTGATGGGCGGCGAGGTCGCGGCTCCGGCCTGGGGTCGCATCATGCGCGGGGTTCAGGCGATCCTGGGTGAACGGTCGCCGAAGTCGGATTACGGTGCAGCCTCCCGCCGGACCCGCCGAGTCCGGGACACCTCCGACGAAACCGACGCGCCCGGCCGGGCCGAACGCGAGGCGGACAACGCCCCGGTTTCGGCTGGAGACGAAGGCCGAGACGGAACCCAAGCCGGGGCGCAGGCCCCCGCCCTGACCGAGGAGCCGACCCGACAGCCGGCAGCCGAAACCCGACCTGATCCGCCTCGAAACGATCCGCCCCCCGTCCGCCCGCCCCAGGAGCCTGCCCCAGCGGCCGAGCCGGAAGAGGTCCTGGTGACCGTCTGCGTCGATTCCGGCCAAAGGGCGACGGGCTACTGCCCGGAAACCGTCCGCCGACGGTTCCCGCGCGGGCAGGAGCCGAAGGGCCGATGCCCGATTCACCGCCCCTGATCTGGGCGTGGAAGAAGGGAGGCCATGATCGGGCGTCACGCGGAGAAGGAGTACGGACTCGAGGCCAGGCATTTCCTGGTCCCCGGGATCATCACCGTCGCCTTTCTGATCTTCGCTCTCCGGCTGATCTATCTGCAGGTCTTTCAGGCCGAGGAGCTGCGTGGGAGGGCGGAACGGTCGGCGACTCGAACCGGAGTGAGCCTTGCGCCCCGGGGACAGGTTCTGGACCGCGGCGGCCGAGTGATCGCCGGGGTCTCCAGCCGATGGGTGATTCGCGGCACCCCGAACGAAATCCAGAAGCATCCCGAGGTGTTGGCCGAGCTTTCGCGGATTCTCGGTCGATCGGAAGACGACCTCCTGTCCGAACTGGAGTCGGCGGAGAACCGCAACCTGCCCACCGACATCCACATCGGCGCGACGGCGGCTCAGGCGACCAAGGTCGCCGAGGCCCGGCGCAGCCTTCCGGGCGTGGAGGTCGAGAGTCGGGCTCTGCGCCAGGTCGATGAGCCGCGCCTGGTCTCGCACCTGCTGGGCTATGTCGGCAAGCCTTCGGCGAAGCTCGTGGAGGAGCTTCGGGCTCAGGGAATCGGCCGGCCCGCCGAGTACGTCGGTCGCGACGGACTTGAGCGCAGCTACGAAAAGGACCTGATGGGCTCGCCGGCCCTGGAGCTCCTGGATGTGGACCGAGTCGGCCGTCTGGTGAACGATCCCATCCGCCAGCAGGCGGTGCCTGGAAGCCGGCTGAAGCTGGGGCTCGATCTCGACCTCCAGGCGGCCGGCTTGAAGGCCCTGGGCGGCTGGAAGGGAGCTCTGGCCGCTCTGGACCCGCGCACGGGCGACGTGCTCGCCTTGATTTCGGCCCCAAGCTATGACGTGAGCCTCTTCGAAGGCGGAATCAGTCGGGCGGATTACGCTCGCCTGAGAGACGATCCGAAGACCCCTCTGCTCAACCGGGCGATCGCCGGAACCTACTCGCCCGGGTCCACCTTCAAGTTCGTGACCGCTCTGGCCGCGTTCCAGACGGGGCATCTGAACACGTCCAGCAGCATCGTCTGCAACGGCAGGCGGCGGGTCGGGAATCGCGACTTCCGGTGCAACAACCACGCCCACGGCATCTCGCTCGACTTCGAGCAGGCGTTCGAAAAGAGCTGCAACACCTACTTCATCAATCTCGGCCTGAAGGCGGGGCCGGAGGCCCTGCATCGGGCGGCCGTCGAGCTTGGGCTGGATTCGCCGACCGGAATCGACATTCCCGGCGAACGGTCGGGCCTTGTTCCGGACGGCCGTCAGGTGGCGATCGGTCGGGGCCAACATCGTCAGTGGTTCCCCGGCGACACGGCCAACTTCTCCATCGGCCAAGGCGGGACCTCGTTCACCCCGCTGGGGATGGCGCAGGCGGTCTCCATCCTTTTCAACCGCGGCGAAGCGCCCAAGCCGAGGCTGGTCTCAGCGGTGCAGGGGCCGAACGATGAAGATTTCCGCCCCCGCGAGGTCAGGATGGTGCGCCACTTTTCCGGGGAGGGATTCGATGAGTTTCTCGGAGCCATCCGACGGGCGATGCGGCGGGTGATCGACCAGGGCACGGCCCGCCGGGCCCAGGTTGCGGGCCTCGATTGGGGCGGCAAGACGGGCTCGACCCAGTTCACGGGCGGCCGCCGACCGCACAGCTGGTTTGTGGGAGCCGCGCCGATCGAAGCTCCCGAGATCGTCATTGCCGTGATCGCCGAGGAGTCCGGCCACGGCGGCGAGGTCGCGGCTCCGGCGGCGGCGGCGGTGGTTCGCGAATGGTGGCGGAAGCGTCAGGCTTCCGATCCCGCCTCACGGATCGCCCGCCGGGCCGATTCCATGTCTTCGGCGAACTGATCGATCTCGGCGGAGCCGAGGCCCTTCTCGCGCAGCTTTTCGATGGCCGCGAGTCCGGCGGTCAGCTCCTCGTCGGCCTCCTGGAGGTTGAACCCTCCGTACTCCATCTCGCCCTGCTGGAACCGGAGGACCTGCGGGACGGTGAGCCGGGCG
>JAKRSE010000073.1 GCA_022402505.1 Fimbriimonadaceae bacterium
CGTGTGCTCTTCCGATCTGACCTCATGGCCGAGGCTCTCCAGCATCTGGCGCAGGTCGAGCCGAATGATCGGATCGTCGTCAGCAATCAAAACACGCATCTTCTGGTCTCCAACTAAGTTCAGGGGTCTGCTCAAGCCCACACGGCTTGAAGGGGAGCTGCTCTGATCCGCAGGGAGGCAGGATACCCCCGGCCGGTTGAATCATCCATGTCAGGCCCGTTGAAAGGGCTACACTGAGGCCATGTCGGCGGTTGCAGAGATCCTGTTCGGGCTCGTGATGGACGATGCGGGCCTCTTTCCGCCGGCCTCTTTGAGCATGGCCGAGGCGGTCCGCCGCCATGCCGCCGCCCGGGAATCCGGCCTCTCGGTCCTGGTCGATTCCATCCTGTGTCCGGCCGCGCGGCTGAGCGAGCTGGCGGACGAGGCGGAATCTCAGGGCGCCTTCACCTCCGGCGAGGCCTGGGAGGTGAAGGTGATCCTGAGCGCCCAAGACGGAACGGTCACCCGGAGCGTCCTTGCCCAGGACCGCCCTCGGCTGGGAGCCCAGGCCTGGCTCACCGTCGTCGGGCTGGAGGCGGCCTGGTCCGGCAGCCCGCATGTCCTGCGCCCGCTCCAGCGTCTGGCCGAAGAGGTCGATGCTCCGCTCTTCCTGGAAGTCGGCTGGGGCGATGGCTGGCGGGAGCGGATGGACGAGGCCCTCTCGACCTGGGAGGCCTTCCAGTTCAAGGGTCGGATGGGCGGAACGGCTCCCGTGCCTCCGTCGGCCTTGGTGGCGGAATGGCTGGGCGAGTGCGCCGATCTGGAAGCCGGTCTCCGATGCACCGCCGGACTCCACCACGCCCTGACCCACGACGAGGGGTACGGCTATCTGAACATCCTTGCGGCCGTGTGCGGGGCCTATGCCCACGATCTGAGGGGCGAGGATCTGGTCGCAATCTTGGAGATGCGCGAGGCCGACCGAGTGGAGATCGGCGACGAGGCCTTCGTCTTCGGACAGCACTCCTTCACCGCCGCCGAATGCGAGCTGGCCCGGAGCGCCTTCGACGGCTTCGGCACCTGCGACCTGGAGACGCCGTACCGGGAGCTGGAACGCTTCGGTCTCGCCGTCGAATCCCTCTGACCCCCCTGAAGAAATCGCCGGCTTTCGCCGACAACTCCAATGAGCCCCCCTCGGGCCTGCGGAACCATGAAGGTCGGCCTGGAATGCGAACTGGCACGGGTCCAGATGAAGCGGTATCTGGCGGGAGAAGAACTCCCCCAGGTGCTGGTGGAAGGTCTGGAGTCCCATGTTCGGGTCTGCGCCTCCTGCCGGCGGCATCTGGACCGCCAACGGCTCCGCCTGGCCGATGAGCTGGCAGGCCGCAAGGGAACGCCGAACGACGAGCCGGGAGACGAATCTCCCGTCGGTCCGGCCGGAGCCCAGGTCTTCACCACGCCGCAGAAGTGGCGGGCTCTTGTTCAACCGAAGCCTCTGCTCCTGTCGCTTGGCCTGGCCGCCGTCCTGGTGGTGATGTCGATCGTCGCCCGCGACCCGGGGACGCTCTTCGGGCCGAAGGCCTCGGACCGGCTGACCCGAACCGCCTCCACCGCTCCCGAGAAGGCTCCCGAGCCTGCCGTCGAGCCGGGAGCGCACGAGGAAGAGCACTCCGATCACCCGGCCGAGGAGACTCCGGCACCGGGTCACTCGGAAGACGAAGCGGATTCAGGGCATGGCGAGGACAAGCCTCCGGTCTACGAAAAGACCGACTCCGGCGCCTACGTCGCCGAAGACGAGAAGGGCTGGAGCATCACGAGCCGCCCGCCCGCCGGCGCAGCCGTGGTCCGGCCCGGATCGGAGCCGAAGGAAGAGCCGAAGGACGAGCCCAGGAAGGAGCCAGAGGCCAGGCCAGAGCCGCCGAAGGCCGATGACGCCGCCTCAAGTCCGCCCGCCCTCATCGTCGCCGAAGAAGGCGCACCGCCTCGGGTGAAGCCCTCCACTCCCAGGACTCCGCCCGCCCGGCCCCGACCCGCTCCGGTTCGAAGGCGGACCTCCCGCCCCGCAGCACGACCCGCAGCCCGACCGACCCCACGACCTGCCGCCAAGCCCCGTTCCGGCGGAATCGCCGTCTACGATTCGGCGGGCCGACGGATCAAGTGACCACCCCTTTCAACCCAACTCCACTGATATGACCCTTCGACGAATCCTCCCGACCCTCTGCCTGGCCGTCGCCGCTTCGGGCGTCTGGGCTCAGACCTCCGATGCCGGAGTCGCCACCCAGCCCGAGACCGGCCTGGTCTCCGTCTCCAGCCGCGGCGAAGACGTGCGCAACGTCCTCTTCGACCTTTTCAGCCAAGGCAATCGGAGCTTCGTTCTGCAGCCGAATGTCCGCTTCGTCCTCTACCTGAACCTGAAGGACCTCGACTTTGAGGAGGCTCTGGCGGTGATCCTCCGGACCGCCCAGCTGAAGAGCGAACGCCGAAACGGCATCTGGTACATCACCAAGGACGAGGGGGCCAAGCCCTTCCTCCCGACGGCGACGGCGACTCCCGAGCCCAAGCCTCAGCCAGCTGCGCCAGTCGCCTCCGGCCGGCTGGATGCCTCGGTGCTTCAGAAGCGGATCACGACGCGGCTCGCGGTGACCGACATCCGCGAGGTCTTCGCCGAGTTCGGCCGCCAGACGGGGATCAAGCTGGAGGTCGCCGATTCGGTGCCCAACGTGCGGATCGACGCCTTTCTCCTTGACACCTCGCTGAAGTACAGCCTGGACGTGATCGCCGACGCGGTGGGGCTTCGGTACGCCTTCACCGACCGCATGAGCATCCGGATCGAGAAGAAGGGCCCCTGAGGCCATCCTGACGCCGGCACCCTTTCGGCCTTCTTCGACGTAAACAGGGACGTGATGCTCGCGTCCCTGTTTACGTTTGCCTTGGCGAGTCTGGATGAGCCGAAGACGCCAACGGTCCGCCCGCCGGCCTGGTCGAAGAAGCTGGAGCAGGAAGTGGACAAGGCCGCCGCCGGCTGGGCCCGCAAGGACGGCCCCGGCGGAGTCGTGGCGGTCTACCGGAACGGCCGACTGGTCTATGCCAAGGGCTTCGGCCTGGCCGACCTGGAGCAGGGAACCCCGATGACTCCGGACACGGTTATCGACATCGGGAGCGTCACGAAGCATTTCACCTCCACCTGCCTTCTGCTCCTCGAGGAGGAGGGGAAGCTGAGCCTGGACGACGACGTCCGGAAGTGGTTCCCGGACCTTCCGGACTACGGCGCCAAGATCACGATCCGGCACCTGCTGAGCCACACTTCCGGCCTGCGCGACTACCTCACCCTCATGGCACTGAGCGGCTGGACGCTGAGCGCGCCGCTGACCGATGAGAAGGCCT
>JAKRSE010000074.1 GCA_022402505.1 Fimbriimonadaceae bacterium
CTGGTTGCTGAGGCTCACCTCTTCCTCGGCCAACCGAAGGGCGGACTGGGTGTGTTTGAGCGCCAGAGTCGCCCGCATCGTCTGGTTGGTCAGCCGATTGGCGGCCTCGGTCATCCTGCCCAGCTCGTCCATGTCTCCCGGGTCCAAGGGGCGTCTCTCGCGGATCTCCAGGGCGCGATCCCAGTCCCCCCGAGAAAGGGCCACGATCCCGTCGTGAAGGGCTTTGACGTCCTCCGTTTCCAGTTCATCCAGCCGGGCGCTGAGGAGTCTGGTCCGAGCCGTGATGCCTCGCATGAGAGCCGCCGACAGCCCGATCGCGAAGAGGGCGAGCACCGCCGACACGGACAGAGTCACTTGCCGGCGAAAGTTCATGCCGCTGATCCGATCCGCGAGCACCTGGGACAGAACCGTCGCGGCCGATCCCCACAGGTTCTCCGCCGCCTCGATCGCCTCGCGGTAGGCGGCGCGGGTGGCAGGAGAATCGCCCTGCTGTTCCGCAGCTTGGAAGAACCGGTCTCCGGCCCTCTCCAGCGCCTTCAGGTTCAGCTCCACGACGCCGTCGTTGCGGAAGCGGAGGTTCCGGACCGACGACTGCACCGAGAACCGGGCGAGATCAAGCGACTCCTGATGAATCGTCCTTTCGAAGTCCAGGCCATGCCCGCCGTGGTCCGCCTGCCTGGTGTGGCGGTACGCCTGGTGGAGGTTCCCCCGGAGCCGCGGCAGGGTCACGGTCGTCAGGTCCATCGCATAGTAGCTGTCCAGGTCCGGGTCCAGGATCAGATTGGAGGCGTCGCCGACGGCCCGAATGTACGCGAAGGTGGCCGCCTTCAGCCCCTCCAGATTCTTCGCCGGAAGCCGGCCTTCGGCCTCGACGATCCGGGCCATTTCCTCTCCGGTCAGGCGAACGCGCTCCGCCGCCGCCGGGACCAAGACCCTTTCAGCTCCGGAACCGCTGCTGCCCTCCACCTTGGCCAGGGCGTCGCGAAGGCCCTGTGCGTCCGGCTCCTGGTAGGCGATCCAAAGCCAGAGCGGACGGATGGACCGATGGAGCCTGACCCCGTGAACCTCCTTTCGGCTGAAGGAGAGGGCCCGATTCTGCTCATGAACCAGAAACGCACCGAGCAGAAACACAACCAGGCTGAGGCTGATCAGGACTCCTGCCAGCTTGACCGCAATGGTCGCGCTCCCGATTCGCCTCAGTTTCTGCATCCCCAGGTTTCCCAAGGGATGATCGGCAGGCGGCCTTGACGACCGACGCGAAAAATTGCCGGGACTGACGATTCCCCGAAACTCTGCGGGGGCAGGTCAGAGTGCAGCCTATGTGTCCGGAATGGACAAGAGAGAGCACTGGCCCGGCCGAAGGGATTCGAACCCCCGACTTCTTCCTCCGGAGGGAAGCGCTCTATCCACTGAGCTACGGCCGGACAGCAGGAAAAAGATACCAGATTTGGCGGGACGGTAAGCTGGGGGGATGCCGGGACTCACGATCTGCCTGCTTGGAATGGCCCTGCTTCAGCCGGGCTACGAACCGGTGGCCCCGCCCCAGACGCCGACGTCCGAAGACCTCTTGGGCATGACCCCGCTGGAGGCGGTTCTCCTGGGGCGGAAGGCGTTCATGGACCGATTCATCGAGAAGCATGGACCCAGCACCCCCGCCCTCTCCGGAGCCGAGGCGATCTACGGCCAAGCCCTCTACCTGGTGAACGAGCAGAGAGCCGACCGCTTCACCGCCGCCGAGCGGGCCGCCCTTCCCTTGCTCCGGCGCACCCTGGACGACGTCTTTGAAGCGACCACGACCGTCGGCCGAGGCATGACCGGCGGCGGAACGATGTGGAATTCGATCATCTCCGGCGGAGTCGCTTCGCGGGAAGAGGTGATCCAGGAGCTTCGCAACACGAAGAGAGTCCGGCCCGCCGTCGCCTTCGCTCGAGCCCATGCCGCCGGGCTGGCGAGAATCCGAAGCTCGGTCGCCGACATCGACGACATGGCCGAATCTTCGAACGTCACCTCCGCCCAGGCCCTCGCGCTCTGGGGCCGGATTCCCGGGCTGAGGCAGCGGGCCCTTAAGGCCGCCGAACCCTTCGGACTCCGGGGACGCCGCCTGGTGGATGCCTGGGTGGTCCAAAGGATCGAACTCGACACCTTCGCCGACTCCGACTGACCCCGGCCGGGGTGGATGCGGCTGGTATCACAACAGAGTGAGCCGCATCCCCTCCGTCTTTGCCCGACTTCAGTCTGAGGAGCGCAAGGCTCTGGTGCCCTACGTCACCGGAGGCGACCCCTCCCTGGGCGCCCTGACGGACATCCTCAAGACCCTCCAGGATGCCGGCGCGGACATCATCGAAGTCGGCATCCCCTTCAGCGACCCGATCGCCGACGGCCCGACGATCCAGGCCAGCAGCCAGCGGGCCCTGGACCGAGGCGTGAGGCCGCCCGATGTCATCGAGAAGGTCGCCGAAGCGGGCCTCGAAATCCCGGTCGTCCTGATGGGCTACATGAACCCGATCCTGGCAATGGGCCTCGACCGGTTCGCCGCCTCAGCGGTCGCGGCCGGGGTGGACGGCGTCATCGTCTGCGACCTGACCCCGGACGAAGAATCCGAGCCCTGGAACCGCGCCGCCCAGGCCGCCGGCCTGGACCGCATCTACCTCGCCGCCCCCACCTCCACCGACGACCGGATCGAAGCGGTCTGCCGGGCGGGCACGGGCTTCGTCTATGCGGTCAGCCGAACCGGAGTCACCGGCTCCGAGAACCAGGTCCCGCCGCAGGTCGGCGAACTGGTCTCCCGGATCCGTTCGCGGACCGAGACCCCGATCTGCGTCGGCTTCGGAATCTCCAGTCCCCAGCACGTCTCGATGGTCTGCCAGGCGGCGGACGGCGCGGTCGTCGGGAGCTTCCTGGTGGACCTTCTGGCCCGGACCTGGGATTCGCCCGAAGGCCCGGCGACGCTGAGGCAGACGGTCTCCGCCCTCAAGGAGGCGGCGAGATGATCCTGCTCACCCCCGGACCCTGCATGACCGCCGAAGAGGTCCGCCAGGCGGCCGCCCTCCCCGATCTCAACCACCGAGACCCCGACTTTCGCCTCCTGTCCGAACATCTCCGAACGTCGCTGGCCCGGCTGGCCCCCGGATGCACGCCCTTCATTTTCAGCGGCAGCGGCACGACGGCATTGGAGGCGATGGCGACATCCTGCGTGGAGCGAGGGCCGGTTCTGCTCGTCGCCAACGGCATCTATTCCGAGCGGATGGCGGACATCTTCGCTGCCCATGAGATTCCCCACGAGGTCCTGAACCTCGGCTGGCTGGAGCCCTTCGACCTGGACCGAGTCGAGCGGGCCCTCGCCTCCG
>JAKRSE010000075.1 GCA_022402505.1 Fimbriimonadaceae bacterium
ATTCGAATACTTGGCGGTGACGATCGGATTCGTCGCGCCGATGGCCACCAGCGGCACGCCGTTCTCGAAGGCGACGTCGGCCAGCTGGACCGTGATCGCACTGGAGACCTCGCCGATCAGGCCCACGACCTGTTCGCCCATCAGCTTCTCGGCGGCCGTCTTGCCGCCCGTATCGGTGCTCGCGCTGTCTTCGATCTTCAGCTCGACCCGCTTGCCGTTGATCCCGCCCGCGGCGTTGATCTCTTCCACGGCCAGGGTCGCACCGTAGACCGAATCCTGGCCCCAGGGACGCAGGTTGCCGTTCTGGCTCGCGACGAGGCCGATCTTGATCGTGTCTCCTTCCGCCGCAAAGCCCTCGGCGGTCGGGGCCTGTCGGACGACGGCCGAAGTCTCCTCGGTGGAGGCGGATGAGCCCTGGCCCTCTCCGGTCGCGGCGCCTTCGCCGGAGGTCGCCGGGGCCCCGCACCCAGCCAGAACGCCGAACAGGGCGAGGCAGGCCATCCAGCCCGACCATCGCCGCCAAGAGCAGAGTGAAGCAGTCATCAGATTCAGAAACCGGAGGCGGTCGAGAAAACCGACCCCGAAACTCGCCCAGATTATGCCAGATGATCCGGGCCCCCTGCACGGTTTTCCCCGATGCGGAGCACGCATCCGAAACGATCCGCATTCTCGGAGAGTCAATAGAGGAGTCCGAATCCATGAACAGGTTGACTGCTCTCCTCCACCGAGCGACCGCGGTTGCGGTCCTCGCCGCCTCCGCCGGACTCGCCCTCGCCGCCGACCTCAAAGAGAGGATCGAGGTGCCCTTCCGAATCGCTCAGGACGCCATCATCGTGGACCTGCAGGTCAACGGTCGCAACGTCTCCCTCATGTTCGACTCGGGCTTCAGCGGAGCCTTCCTCATCAATCCGAATGTGGACATCGGTCGGCCCACCGGTGAGATGACCCTCGTCGATTTCGTCGGCAGCTTCCAGGCGCCCACCGTGCCGGTGCGGTCGGTCCAGTTCGGTTCCAAGAAGCTGGACATCAGCGATATGACCATCGTGAAGATGGACATGTCCGGGCTCACCAGCAGCTACGGCACCCACTGCGACGGCATCCTCGGCTACGAGGTCTTCGCCCCCTACATCACCGAGATCAACTTCGAGAAGTCCAAGTTCATCTTCCACCCCCGATCCAGCATGAATCTGGCGGCCAAGACCCCGGACAACGTCCGGACCTTCAAGCCGAGGATGCTCCCCAAGGGCAACAACTCCATCGAGCTGACCGTCCGCACCGCCTCCGGCGAGCGGCTCTACCTGGCGCTGGACACCGGCAACGCGGGCTACGCCACCACCCATCGAGACGTGATGGAGAGGGTGGGGCTCTGGAGGCCGAACATGACCCCGAAATTCATGGGCCGAAGCAGCATCGCCTCCGGAGTGGTCGAGAGCTTTGAGGTCGGAGTGGACAACGCCGACATCTACGGTGTCAAGGTGCCGCGATCCTATTGGAACGTGATCGACCGACCCGCCGCCTCGGCCGACAAGGACGGCACCATCGGCTTCGCCTTCCTGCGCAACTTCAACATCATCATCGACCCGGTCCAGCGGTTCGTCTGGATGGAGAACTTCACGGGTGAGGCGGCCAACAAGCCGGACTACGGCCCCGGCCTCTACGCCGTCTACTCGCGAGACCTCGGCAGAGCGATCGTCGCCTTCGTCAGCCCGGAATCTCCGGCGGCTCAGGCCGGGATCAAGCCCGGCGACCATCTGCTGGGCATCGACGGCCGGGAGCTGACCAATCTCACCTTCGACCAGATTCAGGACCTGCTGATGAGCGCCGAGCCGGGCCAAGTGAACGTTGCGATCAGCCGAGGCGGCATCCTGAGCCGCCACACCCTGAACCGGGTGAAGCTGGCGAACGAATCGGCCAAGTGAGTCACAGGCCCGGTTCGCGGCGGATTTCGGCTGCGAACCGGGCCATCACTTCGTCCAGCATCGCCTCGGTCAGCTTCCCGGTGAAGGTGTTCTGCTGGCTCGGGTGGTAGGAGGCCATGAGCCTGGGGCCGGATTCGGGCAACGCTTCGACCCCGTGGCCGAACTTCGGTCTCGGGCGAATCGGCCAGACCCGCAGCGCCTCCTCCCACGCCAGAGAGCCGAGGCAGAGCACCGCTCTCCAGGGCCGAAGCCCGGCGATCGGCTCCAGATGCCGGCGACAGGCGGCGACCTCCTCGCGGGTCGGCTTGTTCTCCGGAGGGGCGCAGTGAACCGAGGCCGTGATGAGGACGCCGGTCAGCTGGAGACCGTCAGAAATCGAAGTCGAGTCCGGCCGGTTGGCGAGACCCGCTCGGTGCATCGCCCGGTAGAGCCAGTCCCCGCTCCGATCTCCGGTAAACATGCGTCCGGTTCGATTCGCGCCATGCGCGGCCGGGGCCAGCCCCAGCACCAAGCCCAGCGCCTCGGGGTCGCCGAAATGAGGCACGGGAAGCCCCCAGTAGGGCTGATCGCGGTAGGCCCTCTTCCGCTCGGCCGCCACCTGAAGGCACCACGTCCGAAGCCGCGGGCAGTCGCTGCACTCGGTGACCAGGCGGTTCAGGTGAGCCAGTCGTTGCGCCGGGTCGGATTCCATCGCGTATCATTGTGCCTGAGCGATGCCGATAAGGGAATACCAGGCCGTCGATCCGGAATCCGGCTGTGAGCTTTGTCTGCACGGATTCGAGGTCCTCGAAGGCTTGGCGGAGGGCCCCCGGTCGGCCTGTCCTCAGTGCGGCGCTCCCATCCGGCGCCTCGTCAGCCGAGCGGCCATCCATTCCCGATCCGCCGTCGACTACGATCAGGCGGCCAGGCAGGGCTTCTCCACCTTCAAGAAGGCGGGGAAAGGAACCTGGGAAAAGATCGCCGGAACCGGAGTCGATGCGATCGTGCCGCCGACCGCGCCGCCGCCCCGCCCGGTGATCGATCTGGACGGGAACTGAAGACGAAAAGGCCGGCCCCGCTGCATCGGATCAGCGGAGGCCGGCGTCGGCCTGCGGTGGTCGAAGGATCGCTCAGTCGCCCGTCTTGGGGGCCGAACTCGCCGGCCCCCGATTGGCTTCCATGATCCCGCGAACCCGCTCGCGATGCTCTTCCGGGACGTTGTTGATGTCGAACTCCCCTTTCCCGTTGTCCACCGCCTGCCTGAAGCTGGCCTCCTCCGCTTCCGAAAGTTCGGTGCTGCCGCCGCCGCAACCGCCCGCCGTCAGCAGGAGAACCGAGGCCGCTGCCGCCCAGACAAGGGCGGCCGGATTCCTATGGATCACGTCGATTCTCCCCTCTTCAGCGCAGAGCGTCCCACA
>JAKRSE010000076.1 GCA_022402505.1 Fimbriimonadaceae bacterium
GGCCTCGGCTGATGCCGTTGGGCGCGAGCTGAGCAGCCGTCTGGGGATGCCGGTCGAGGTCCGCGTGCCCGCCGACTACTCGGCCTCGGTCGAGGCTCTGGTCTCCAGTCGAGCCGATGTCGCCTATGTCAGCAGTCTGCCGTTCCTCCTGGCCAGGCGCGACGGACAGGCTCAGGTTCTGCTGGCCGAGGAGCGGCAGGATGCGGGAGGAGCCTTCCGGACCGAGTACGACTCCCTGATCGTGGTGCCGAAGGACTCGCCCCTGCAGAGCCTGGAGGACCTGGTCAAGGCCGCGGGCGAAACCCGGTTCTGCTTCACGAGCCCCACCAGCACGAGCGGGTTCATCTTCCCGATGAAGGCCCTGGTCGGAGAGGGGCTGCTCAAGCCGGGCCAGAAGCCGGAAGAGGTCTTCAAGGAGGTCAGCTACGGCGGAGGCTACAGCCAGGCGCTGCAGCAGGTCGTGGACGGCCGGGCCGATGCTGCTTCGGTCAGCTTCTACACGATGGAGGGCGACTCGGCGGACACCTATCTGCCGGCTGCCGACCGAGAGCGGCTGCGAGTTCTGGCCCGAATCCGGGGGGTTCCCACTCACGTTGTGGCGGTCCGCTCCGGACTCAGCGAAGACTTCCGCGAGAGGCTGAAGGCGGCGCTGCTCGATCTGGCCAAAGCCCAGCCGGATCTTCTGGAGGATGTCTACGGCACGGCTCGGCTCGTGGAAGTGGATGAGGATCGGCACGTCCAGGCGGCGGCCGATGCGGTGAAGGCTGCCGGCCTGCCGCTCGAAGGTTTGGCGAAGTGACTTCGGCAGCCGGCTTGGAGGGGGTCCGCCATGTCCATCCATCGGGCGTTGTCGCGCTGGATGGGGTGACCCTCTCCGTCGCGCCCGGCGAGCATGTCGCGGTGGTCGGGCCGTCAGGGGCCGGCAAGACGACCCTCCTCCGGTGCCTTTCCGGCGAGCTTCACGCCACCGAAGGCTGCGTCACTCCGGCGGAGCGGCCGGGCATCATCTTTCAGGATCTCCTGTTGGTCGGTCGGGCGACCGTCCTGCAGAACGTCCTTCACGGCGCAGCTAGAAGGCGAGAGTCTTCGGCCGAACTGAAGAAGGAGGCTCTGGCGGTGCTGGATCGGGTCGGACTCCGGAATCGGGCCGACTTTCTGGTCGATCAGATCTCCGGCGGCGAGCGGCAGCGGGTCGCCGTGGCGCGGGCCCTGATGTCTCGGCCGTCCCTCATCCTGGCGGATGAGCCGGTCGCCTCGCTGGATCCCGGGTCGGCCCGAGCGGCTCTGGCGATGCTGACCGAGGTCTGTCGGGAGGGCAGAATCGGGCTGATCTCCGTGCTCCACGATCAGGATCTTGCCGAACGGTTCGCCGACCGCGTCGTCCGCCTGAGGCAGGGGAGGTTGGAGGCTGCGGACAGCTCAGGCGGTGGCGTCGCGGGCCCTGGGGAGACGCCGGCTCAGGCGGAGGCTCCGGTGGTGAAACCGGCAGGCAGCAGATGGGTCTGGACGGCGGCGACCGTCAGCCTCCTGGGGACCGCCCTCGTCTGGTCCGGCTGGATGGTCGGCTTTCACCAGGTGGACTGGCCCGATGCTCTGCGCACGACCCCGCGGTTCCTGGCCCGACTCGCCCCGACTCCGGAGCAGGCCGGCAACATCCCCTGGGCCGACCTCGGCCGTTCGCTGGCCGCGACTCTCGCCATGGCGATCCTGGGTACGGCTCTGGCCTGGGTCTTCTGCCTGCCGATGAGCGCGGCAGCGGCCCGGAACGTGGCTCCCGAGTGGCTCCGCGTGCCGATCCGGGGAATCCTGAACCTGATCCGGTCGGTCCCGTCGATCCTGTGGGCTCTGCTGGCGGTCGGAGCCTTCGGCCTCGGTCCGGCTCCGGGAGTCCTGGCCCTGGCCGCCTACTCCACCGGATACCTTTCGAAGTTCTTCTATGAGGCGTTTGAATCCGTGGACCCGCGCACCGCTCGGGCCCTGCGGACCTACGGCATGAGCGGATTTCAGGCGTTCCGAGCCGCCGTCTGGCCCGCCGCCCAGCCCGCCGTTCTCAGCAGCTCGCTCTTCATGCTCGAGTACAATTTTCGGGCGGCGGGGGTCCTGGGAATCGTGGGCGCGGGGGGCATCGGACACGACCTTCGCCTGGCGGTGGAATGGGCGAACTGGCATGTCGTCGGGGTGATCCTGGCGATCATGGCGGTCTCGGTCATGGCCATGGATTTCGCGTCTTCCAGGCTCCGGGCCCGACTCGTCTAGCCGGGTCGGGGCAACCTTTGGATCGGAATCCCAGGGGAGGGTGAAGCCGACCTAGGGAAGAGCCGGCAGGCCTTCGGCTCCGAACCGCTGCATCCGTTCCATGAAGTCGCGGAAGATTCGGTTTCGGACCACCCAGTGGGCGACTCGGATCGGGTGCCCCGGCCCGGGGATCCACTTCATGTCGTCGGAGATGGTGGGAGCGGGGGCGAGCGACCACTCGGCCCAATCCTCCTGCTGGATCATGGCGACCGCCGCCAGATCCCAGATCTCCTTCTCGAATCCCATGCCGTGACGATCATGCGCAGCGACCAGCTCGATCATCCAGTCGGCGGCCGGAGACGTGCCTCCCATGTCCTCCTTCAGGGCGGCAACCGAGGTGAGCATGTGGCTGGCAACCCCCATGCAGGGCATCAGCCAGAGAGGAACACCGGAGTCGAAAAGCACCCGCGACGCGGCCACATCCTGCTGAAGATTGAACTCCCAGGTGTGGGGCCAGTGGAGGCCGTTGCCGCCCAGCCACACCACCGTGATCCGATCTTTGAGTGTCGGGTCCAGGAGCAGGGCCGAGGCCACGTTGGTCGGAGCGCCGATGGCGAGGCACCACAGCCGCTCGCCGGCCGGAACCTCATGCGAGAGGCGGATCAGGGCGGAGGCGGCGTCGCTCTCCACCGGCCCTTCTTCGCCCAGCCATCGGTCGCTCCCGGCGAAGCTCGGGACCCCTTCCGCCGAGAAGAAGCGGAGCTGGTCATGGATGGCGGTCAGGCTCTTGGTCATCCCGTCGGCGGGGCCATCGCTGCGGTCGTTGTGGAAGGGGGCCGCGGCGACGCCCTTCAGGTCGAACCTCTCCGGGCTCAGGAGGATCTGGGCCAGGGCGAAGAAGTCGTCGATCTCGTTGGCGAGGTCGGTGTCAAGCAGGGTGGGAATCCGCCCAGCGGGGAAGGCGAGAGGATCGTTCATGGTGCCGCCGGCTGAATGTTAGCTCAAAGTCTGCGACTCAGGAGGATCGGCGGAGCAGCGCGAGGAGGACCGGCGCGCCGAGCACCGCCGTCACCGCGCCCACGGGCAGTTCGGTCCCCGG
>JAKRSE010000077.1 GCA_022402505.1 Fimbriimonadaceae bacterium
ATCCCCCCTCCCCCCGCCGATTGACCCTCTGGGCTCTGACGTGCTCCGCCTGCCTTGTTCTGCAGTTTCTGGCAGGTTGCTCAGGGCCAGGTGAAAGTCGTCCCGCCGGCAGACTTGAAGACCAACCTCATGTTTTGGCCGTCTCGGACCCAGTGGCTGATTCTCAGTTGGCGCTCCGCCAGGGCCTGATCCTTGCCGGGGTTCCACCCGTCGACATTGTCGCGGCCGGGGCGATGGGGAGCGCAACCCTGCCAACGGGCGGGCTCAGGGTCGACTGGAGATTCAGTTCGGACGGCACAATGGAAAGCATGAGCTACTGGACCGGCACGACACACCGGGCTTCATTGGCGTGGACCTACGTTTCGTCTGAGGATGTGTCGATTCCTGATAAATTGACCCTCACTGCCCCTGGCGAGCTGCCATTCGTGGTTGCGGAGACCATCTGGAACTCAGATGGTTCGATCGCCGGTTTGCAGGACTACGCAAATGGCATCTTCCATCCTGCCGGTGGATCGAGCAGTTCGTACTTCCGGTCGGTCGACAGACGACAGGACTGCATACGAGACTGAAACTTCACGGGAAGCCAGTGCACGGAAGCAGCTCGGCTTAAGGCCGCCAAGGCAGGAACAGATGCCGCCCTGAAACTTGGCGGCGCCATGGTCGCCGGCCTCGCGGCTGGAACCATCATTCCAGGACTGGGCAACACAGTCGGTTTCCTGGCTGGGACTGCAATAGGCGCCGCCTGGGCGTTCCACGATGTCTGGCAGGCCCGACAAGCGCTTCGCTATGATCTTCGCATCTGCCGCGAGAACTATGATCGTTGCATGAAGGCTTGCGGGCCCGTTTCGATACCCGCCCAACCCAAACCGTGGTAATGAACCAAAGCCAGGTCCCCTCGCCAAAGCCATCCCCTGGAGAAGTTCGGAAGCTCGTTCCCGGCGGGCTCTTTGTCCTCCTCTGTGCGGCAACGCCATTCTGGATCGACTCGGTGCCTTGGGTGCCGACCTTTAAGGTCGGCACCCCCCTGGCAAGCACCCTGAATCACCTGGCATTTGGGATGATTCTGGTGGTGGTCCTTCTGGCGTTGCGAGTGCTCTATTTGAACTCTAAAGACCGCTGGCGCCTCCGAGGCATTGAGCTCTGGCTCGCCTATCTGGCCTTCCTGCTTGCCGGCACCGCCATCTTCTGGGGTCAGCTCGCTCTGCATTCATCCATCGGTTAAAGCTCGGGATGAGGCTTGCCCATCCTCTGCTCGCCTTCGATGAACACGTGCCGGAAGAGTCGCCCGATCTGGAGCTTTTCGATCTCCTGACGCAGGATGTCGGTCGGCCCATTGGTGATGAGGCCGGGCGTCTAGGCGCCGGACAGTGATTCCAGAACCTCAACCGCTTCGGGAAAGAGGCTCAGGGCCGTGTGGCGCTCGACCTAGGGCGTGTTCACACTTCCAGTTCACTTCCGTCTGCATGACATTGGGTGCCCTGGCCTGTCGACGGGCCGCCGGCGCGGCTGGCAGCGGAAAGGCATTGATCCGTCGCAGGCCAGGTTCAACTGACGCTCCCTTTTGTGTATTCCGCAGGCCGGGCCCCCTGCTTCCCGACCTGCGGCCGATCAACCGTCTCGGCTTCCGTCTTGAGGCTGGGGCGGCCGTCAGGTCGGGGCACCCCGCGGTCGGCCCTCGCCGAGATGAGAAAGTGCCTCCACCGACTCGGGTCTGTGAATGCGTGAACAGGCCCTAGTAGGTGTCGCTGAGCCGACGCGCGTGGTCCGGATCGGTGAGGCTCAGTCGGCCCGGGCCGAACGCTCCATTCCGAGGGCGGACCAGAGTTCGCGCAGGTCGGTCATGGTGAGGTCCGGGGGAGTCGCGTCTTCGGGCATCTCTTCCGGCAGGCCGGTCTTGGAACTGGGCGGCACATCGGAGGGCCGACGAACCCAGGCGGTCTTCCAGCCGGCTGCCTGCGCGGGGATCACGTCGTGCCGGAAGCTGTTCCCGACCATGAGGATCTGCTCGGCCGGGACGCCGACCGCCTCCTGGGCCCGGGACATCACCTCCGGGTTTGGCTTGCCCATCCGCTGCTCGCCTTCGATGAAGATGTGCTGAAAGAATCGGCCGATCTGAAGCTTCTCGATCTCCTGCCGCTGGATGTCCGTCGGGCCGTTGGTGATCAGGCCGAGCGGGTGGAGCCCGACCAGGGTCTCCAGGACCTCGACCGCCTCCGGAAAGAGTGTGAGGGCGGCATGGCGCTCGACATAGTAGGTGTCGCTCAGCCTCAGGCCGTGGTCGGGGTCATCGATCCCGACCCTCGCCAGCACCCGGCGCATCAGCTCTCGCCGAGTGTGTTCGCCACTCTCGCAGTAGAGCGGGTACCAGTGGTCGCTGCCGATCTCGGCCCCGAACTTCTTGAACTCCTCGCCCCAGACCTTCAGCATCTCCTGGGTGCTCCGGCCCGCGACCGGATTGTATTCAAACGTCTTCCAGAGCCCGGTCTTGGCTGCATCCCAATAGCCGCAGAGGGTGTCGTCGAGGTCGAAGTAGATCGCTCGAACGCCGCCAAGATCAGGGTCCATCATGCTTGATTATGGAAATGCTGACCCTGAGGGACCCGGCAATGTTCCCGGTTCAGTCGTCCCCGGCGCCCGCCCGTCCCCTCTTCATCTGGTCCAGGTACTGCGCCTCGGCTTCCGGGGTCGGATTGCTGAAGCGGGTGTAGAAGGGCTCGAAGGCGAGGCGGATGATGCCGGTCGGTCCGTTTCGATGCTTCAAGACTCCCACCTCCGCGATCTCGGCTGCCTCCGGATCGAACGGCGCATCACCGCCCGCCGCCTGCCGCTTGTAGTAGGCGTCGCGAAAGATGGCGAGCACCAGGTCGGCCTCCGCCTCGATCGAACCGGACTCGCGCAGGTCGCTGAGGGTGGGCCGTTTGTTCTCTCGCGCCTCGGCGGCTCGGCTGACCTGGGCCAGGGCGATCACCGGCACCCGGAGGTCCTTGGCCATGTTCTTCAATGACCGGGCGATTTCGGCAATCTCCTGGGTCCGGTTCTCGGTCCGCCCCACCCCGCGCATCAGCTGCAGGTAGTCGATCACGATCAGACTGAGCTTCTGCTCGGAGGCCAGCCGGCGGCACTTCGCCTTCACCTCGATGGCCGTCACATCGGACGTGTCGTCGATGTAGATCGGCATGTCGTACAGGTACTTGATCGCGTCGAAGATGCGCCGCTGGTCGCGGCCGGAGATTTCCGGGTTCCGGAAGGCCTTCATCGGCACCCCGGCGGTGGCGCTGACGAGTCGGTTGTTGAGCTGTTCCGCCGTCATTTCCAAGCTGAAGATGGC
>JAKRSE010000078.1 GCA_022402505.1 Fimbriimonadaceae bacterium
TTCCGGGCTTGGGCGAGATGTTCATGGGCGACATGAAGCCGGCGGGTCTGAACGACCTGAAGGCCGAAGGCCATCCGTTGCCTCCGGTGAAGCCGGTCTTTCACTCCTTCCACTGGATGGTGGTGATCGGGATCGTGATCCTCGGCCTCTTCGGCGCGGCGGCGGCCCTGCTGCCGGGCGGTCGGCTCTACAAGTCGACCTGGCTGCTCAAGCTCCTGGTCCCTGCCGTCGTGCTGCCTCACATCGCGAACAACCTGGGTTGGATGACGGCCGAGATCGGCCGACAGCCCTGGACCGTCTATCGGCTCCAGACCACGACGCAGGGCGTGAGCCCGAACGTTTCGGCCGGCCAGGTCCTTGGCTCGCTGATCATGTTCGTCCTGCTCTACACCCTGCTGGGAGCCCTCTATGTCTTCGTCCTCGACCGCCGCATCAAGGCCGGACCGGTCTTCGATCATGACGACGGCGAAGAGGCCCTGCTCAAGAAGCCCGTGGAGGGCAAGTTCTGATGTTCCATCCCGACGTTCTTCCGATCGTTTGGTTCGTTCTGGTCGGCGTTCTGCTGACCGGCTACGCCATCCTGGACGGCTTCGACCTGGGGGTCGGCGCCCTCCACCTCTTCACCAAGAAGGACGAGGATCGCCGCGTCCTGCTCAACGCCATCGGTCCGGTGTGGGACGGCAACGAGGTGTGGCTGCTCACGGGCGGCGGCGCCTTGTTCGCCGCCTTTCCGGACGTCTATGCCACGGTCTTCTCCGGGTTCTACACCGCCTTCATGCTCCTCTTGGGGATGCTGATCTTTCGGGCGGTCGCCATCGAATTCCGGTCGAAGATGCCGGGCGTTCGCTGGCGCAAGAGCTGGGACGTCGCCTTCAGCGTCAGCAGCATCGTGCTGCCGATCCTGATGGGCGTGGCCCTCGGCAACGTCATCATGGGTCTGCCGATCGACGGGGAGATGGAGTACACGGGCAACTTCTGGCAGCTGCTCACTCCGTACCCGATCATCCTGGGCGTCACCACCCTGGCGCTCTTCATGAACCACGGGGCGATCTACCTGTCGCTGAAGACGGAAGGCGACCTGCGGGACATGGTCGGCAGCTGGGTGAAGAAGACGATGGCGTTCTTCTTTGTCAGCTTCCTGGTGCTCACCGCCGCCACCTTCCTGATGGCTCCCCGGATGGCCGAGAAGATCCAGGCGAATCCGATCCTCTGGGCGCTCCCGGTCGCGATGTTCCTTCTGTTGCTCAACGTGCCGCGGGAGATCCATCACAAGCGGGACTTCCTCGCCTTCCTCAGCTCGACCGGCGCCATCGTCTGCATGCTCTCCCTGGTGGGAATCGGCATGTTCCCGAACCTGGTCCCGGCTCAGGAGCTCGCGAACAGCCTGACGATCAACAACACGGCCAGCAGCACCAACACCCTCACGGTCATGCTCTGGATCGCCCTGATCGGCGTCCCGTTCGTCCTGGCCTACACCGGCGGCATCTACTGGGTGTTCCGAGGCCGGGTGGACAAGGCGCACCTCCACTACTGAGAGCCGACCGCCCCGGCACAAGCCGGCCCCGCCTCCCGAGCTGCAGGAGGCGGGGCCGGTGTGTTTTGGAGCCCGATGTCAGAGGCCGGGGAACAGAGCCTGGGCGCCGCCCGGCCCTGGATCGACGATCCTCAGCTGCACCCGCCTTCCTCTCAGGTCGGCGAGGTTGAAGGCTCCGGACCGGAGCGAGGGGCTCGGCGCGGCCATCCGGCGGACGACCGATCGAGCCTCGACGTCGAAGACTTCGATCGTCGCCGCCCCGGACAACGCCCATCGGTAGTCCAGTCGGCTGCGGCGGACCAGGAAGGGCGGAGAGACGACGATTCCCCGGCGGAGCCCGGCAGAATCAAGATCGCCTGCGACCAGAGGCGATCCAGCCGCCGACTTCGTCGGGTCGGTTGCGCCCAGGAGACCCCGCCATTCGCTTCGGGGCGGAACGTCGATCCAAAGCCGCTGGGGCTCGGTCGCTCCGGATCTGCCGCCCACGCTCCACTCCAGCCGGACGGGCCCGCTCAAGTCGGCCGCCGAGACCGGAGCCTCCAGCCCCTCCAGCCCCGCCTGGGCGACGATCCTGCGGCCCGAAGCCGTCACGAAGGTTCCGGAAGGCCGAGGCGTGCTGGGATTCCCCGTGAAGATGGGAAGTCCGACGAGGATCAGTCCGCCGTCCGTTTCTCGGAGCCGAATCTCCTTGAATCCGAGGTCGGCCGGAATGGCGGGCACCACGCGCGGGCTTCCGGAGTCCGAGATCAGGTAGGCCCGAACCTCGGTGCCGAAGATGGTCGGGTTCCAGCCGAACAGGTGCCGGAGGCCTCCATCGCTCCAGACGAGGGCCTCGATGGCGGGTCCGGACTCGGCCTGGAAGCTCCCCCGGATGCTCGTCGCCAGCGACATCGTGGCGAGGAGCTGCCCGGTGCCTCGGCCGAAGCTGAGCCGGTTCAGGTCGGCCTGGCTGACGAAGTCTTGGGGGTGCGCCGTGGTCCGGCCGGCGGTGAGGTCGAACTGAGGCAGGCCGAACTCGCGCTGGGCGGGCAGGTCCATCAGGGCGCTGCTCTGCCGCATCATCCTCACGCCGAGGTCCATCCGGTCTCGTCGATCGTTGCGGATCAGGTCGAGAGCCGTCTCGGCCGAGAGGGCCCGGTTGAGGCCGGGGGTCGGGTCGATGAGGGAGTCGGTGGGGAAGGGCGGCACCTGGATTCGCCCGACCTGAGCCCGGATCGCCTGGTCGAGGGCGGCCTCGATGGCGTCCCGAGGAGCGGCCAGCTTCTGGGCGGCCAGGGCGAGGGCCGCCAGGTCATCGACCGTTCTGCCGGAGAGGTCGGCGGGAATCGCCGACCGCACCTGCTCCAGTCCGACCGAGCCGGGGAGCATCTTGGCGGCGGCAGCCAGGCCCTTCATTTCGTGGCCCGATCGACGCGGAGCGGCCAGGCGTCCCGCGATCCAGCGGTCGATCTGCCGGCGGAGTTCGGGGGCCCAGGGCCGCTCCTGATTCTCGGCGGCCCACCGCACGGCCCACTCTGCGCCCCGGCCCGCCGAATCGGGCTCCAGCAGCACCCCGTTCACCCGAACGGGGGCGGTCAGGTTGAGGGCGTCGGTCCCGACCAGGGCCTGCACAAACCGCTCGGCCTGGCCCGTCCAGTTGTTGAAGCCCAGGAGGTCGTCCCAGGTCGCCATGCCGTAGGCGGCTCGAAAGAGGGAGGCGTCCTCGCCCTCGCCGCTGGAGGGAAGCTCGCCTCCGGCCGCCGGGACGACGGCCTTTCGGCCCGTCCCGGGTTCTCCGACAAGCCTGACGAGGG
>JAKRSE010000079.1 GCA_022402505.1 Fimbriimonadaceae bacterium
GAGAATTGCCGGATCTGGTCGGCAGATGCACGGGAATCGCAGCCCCTTCATCATCGGATTCTTCAACGGGCTTTGCGATTTCCCTGGGTTTTGGGCGAAAATGGAACGCCGGGACCTTTGGTCTCGTTGAATTTCGTTGCCGGAAGAAGGAACTTCCGGATCGCATGATCCTCTCGCCCCCCTCCGCTGTGCCGCCCCGCGATTCCCTTCTGGATGCCGTTCACCAGGCTACGAAGCGATTGGCCCGGGTCAACGACGTCGATTCGGTGTTGCGCGACGTGCTCGGCATCTGCATCGACGCCGTGGGAGCCGAAGGCGGCAGCATCTACCTGCACGAGCCCGGCGCACGGCTGCTTCGATTTCTCCATGTGCTGCCCCAGACGGTGGGCGAGCGGCTGGAGCGCCTCGACATCCCGGACGATTTCGGCGTCGCCGGTCGGGTCGTCCAGTCGGGCGAAACCGAGATCAGCCTCTTTCCCCATGCCGGCGATCCGGCCAGCACCCGGATCAAGGACCGGACCGGCGTCACCGTCCGCACGATGGCCACGGTCGCCCTCCGGATCGAGGGGATGCCCTCCGTCGGCGTCGTCCAGCTGGTGAACAAGAAGGCGGGCGCCTTCGACGATGAGGACGTGGCCGTGCTCCAGACGATCGCGAACGTCTGCGCCTTTGCCGTCATCCACGCCAGGCTCACCGAACAGCGGGGCCGGGTCGCCGCACTCGAGGGAATGGGCCGCACCGCTCACGACCTGGCCAACAAGGCCGGCGTCCTCGCGACGTTTCTCCCGGACTTCGAGCGGAACTTGGAAGGCCTTCGCGGGGTGCTCCGACTGCAGCGGATCGGCGGAGAGGCGATGTACTACCTCGACGCCCTGGAAGGCACCTACCGCGACGTCTTCGCCCCCTACAGCGAGCGGGTCTACCGCTATGCGCGACTGGTGAACGACCTGGCGGCGGGGAAGCCTCTCACGGCCAAGCCCCGGCTTCAGAACCTGGGGGCGGTCGTCGCCGAGGCGGTGGACTTCATGAAGCCTCAGGCCAATCGTCTGCGGGTCGATCTGACGGTCGAACTGGATCCCCACGCTCCGGAGACCTGCTTCGACGAGCTGTTCGTCATCCGCATTGTCGAGAATCTGGTGGGGAACGCCCTCAAGGCGGTCCGCGAGACGACTCCGGCCGAATGGATCGCCGAGCACGATCAGGACGACGACGCCCGCCACGGTCGGGTCCATGTCGTCTGCGGCTTTGCCGACGGTCTGCATCGCATCACGATTCGCGACACCGGGCCGGGGCTGAGCCCGAAGCAGATTCGGAACATCCTGGACGGCCGGGCCCGATCCAGCTGGAGTCAGTCGGAAGGGTCCGGCCTGGGCACCAAGGTCGTCTTGGAACTCACCCAGGCCCTGGGCGGCCGACTGAGCATCGAGAGCACCCTCGGCCAGGGCGCCGCCTTCACTCTGGCGATTCCGCAGCGCTGAGATCGTCCACTGCGACCAGGAGGACCGTGCAGTTGTCCGATCCTCCGTCGGCCAGGGCTTCCGAGACCAGCCTCCAAGAGGCCCGGCCGAGGGAAGGCATCGCCAGCGCCTGTCCGATCTGGGCGTCGGAGACATGGCCGGTCAGGCCGTCGGAACACAGAAGGTAGCGGTCTCCGGCCCGCGGGGCGAAGGTCAGCGTGAGCGGCTTGAGATCCGGGTCCGTGCCCACCGCCTGAAGAAGCATGTTCCGGTAGGGATGCCCTTCGGCCAGTTCGCGGGTCATCACGCCTTCGCGGATCACCTGCTCCATCCAGGTCTGGTCCACCGTCAGCTGCTCCACCTCGTCGTCCCGAAGCCGGTAGAGGCGGGAATCGCCGACGTGGACGCAGCAGGCCTCGTCCTGACGGATCACCAGAGCGGTGAGGGTGGTGCCCATGCCCTGCCGGCTGCTGATGGCGAGAGAGGCATCCAGAACGACGCGGTTTGCCGCCTTGGCCGCCGCACCCATGGAGTCTTCCAGGCTCTCGGAAGGATGGCTCAGATAGACATCGACGAAGGTCTTCGCCGCCAGTTCGCTGGCGACCTGGCCGGCATTGTGCCCGCCCATGCCATCGCAGACCACGAAGACGCTCCCCTTTGCCGCCAGGTCGGAATCGGTGTCCGACTCGAAGATTTCGTACTTGTCCTCGTTGTTCTCGCGGTGCCGGCCGACATCGGTGCGGGCGGCGACTCGGAGCCGGGGGCGGACCCTCAGGACGGGCGGCGACGCGATGTCCTCGGTCGCGAATTCGGCGGTGATCTCATCCATGGTTGTGGTCCGGTCAGGCGCGGGGCTTGACCCGAAGTTCGGTCGAACCGATCTTCAGGACGTCTGAATCCTGAAGTCGGGTTCGGGTGTGCGGCGGGAGCTTGGCTCCGTTCAAAAGGGTCCCGTTGGAGCTGCCGATATCGGTGAAGTGGATCCCGGAGTCGTCCACCTCCACCTGGCCGTGCCGGCCGCTGACGTGCGGGTCGGCCACGGGGATGTCGTTGTCGCTCCGCCTGCCGAGGGAATGGGTCCCGTGAGTGAGGGCGACCTCCTCGTCGCCGATCAGCAGGATGCCGGCCTTCTTCCCGGTGGTCGGGACCACGGCCATCGCCTTGGTCCGGCCGTCGCCGGGCATCTGCGTCTTCTGCGCCTCGCCCGGCGCGCCGACCTTCAGGCTGAATCCACCGAGCGAGATCGTGTCTCCGCTGCGGACGGCCCGGCGGCTTTGCGGGGCGAGGCGGTCTCCGTTCACCTCGGTGCCGTTCGTGCTCCCGAGATCTTCGACCTCCAGCCCGGCGGGCGAGGAGTGGATGCAGGCATGACGCCGACTGACCCGAGAATCCTCCACGACCACATCGCCCTGACGTCCCAGGATCGTCTGACCCGGGCGGATCGGATGCTCGCGGCCGGATGGGTCGATGACGACCGGAAGGGCCGTGGTCGGCGCACCGAAGGCGTCGCCCTCCACCGCCAGTTCGAAGATGAGTCCGCACTCGGCGCAATAGATCAGACCCGGCGGATTGAAGCTCTTGCAGACCGGGCACTGGAGCGGCTTGATCGTCGCCGTCCGGTTGAGGCTCGGCGCATTGCCCATCAGCGTCTTGTTGGGGTCCAGCGTCGGCGGGGCGCCCAGCAGCGTCCGTCCCGGGTCATTCACCCATCCATTTTGGCACAGCCGGGACCGTGGGGAACCGAATCGCCGGAAGGCACATTGCAGGATGTGAAGGGAGGAGGCGAGAAGGCGTTGATCAGATCCATCTTCGGAAGACAGGATGCCTTTGAACGGTCCGTTCGGGATGAGCTTCCGGTGCTCTACCG
>JAKRSE010000080.1 GCA_022402505.1 Fimbriimonadaceae bacterium
TCGAAGGGCGTCGGAGCAGATGGCTTCCGGCCACAAAATCGGTCGCCCCGGCCTGCCAGAGCGCTCCGATCGTCCGATCATCCACCCCGCCATCAACTTGGATCGGCAGGTCGGGGCACGCATGGCGGAGGGCTCGGACCTTCTCAACACAGGACTCGATCAGCCTCTGCCCTCCCCATCCCGGGTTCACGGTCATGACCAGGGCGAGATCGAGATCACCCGCCACCGCGAGGATCGCGTCGATCGGCGTTCCAGGGTTGATCGCAAGGCCCGCCTCGACCCCCGACTCTTTGAGCGTCTGGATCAGCCGATGGCTGTGGGCGGTCGCCTCGGCATGGAAGACGACCCGCCGGCAGCCTGCCTGGACAAACGATGCCAGGTGCCGCTCCGGTTCGACGATCATCAGGTGGGCCTCCACCGGCCCGAGGCCCTGCCTCACCAGAGAGCCGGCGAGGTCGGCTCCGAAGGTGATGGGCGGAACGAAGGATCCATCCATCACATCCAGGTGGATCAGGTCGGCCCCTCCGGCCTTCATCTCGCGAATGGGGGTGAGAAAGTCGGACGGATCGCAGCTGAGGATGGAGGGACAGAGCCGGGGCGTCATTGCGCGGTCTCCTGCCCTCCACGATACCGCACGGCGTCGTAGTCCAGACCGTTCACCCGGATCGTGAACACGACGTCATTCCCCTGAGCGGGAATGGTGACCGCGATGGTTTCGCCCGGTCGGTGCCGGCCGGAATACACGTCGAAGCGTCCGTCGCCATCCTGCAGGCTGACCTCGACATTCAGGTCGTCCGCAGTGCCGGGGTCGGGGAGCGGAATCTCCAGCCGGTAGCGGCGCCAGACGCGCTCGACGATGCCTTCATCGGGAGTGGAGGTGGGAACGCCGGTGTTCACCTTCACCCGCACAAAGGACATCCGCTGAAGCTTCCGCCGCGGCAGAGGCACCTGTTCGATGATCTGCCGCCGCTCCAGCCGGGCGTCGTAACCCCACTGAATCTGGTCCGAAAGCCGCAGGCCCAGCGTCCCGAGCAGCTGCCGGGCTTCGTCCAGAGTGCGTCCCCGGAGGTCGGGAACATCCACCGTTGCGCTGCCGGCGCTGACTTCGGCCTGGATGGGGAACGACGGCTTCACCGACTGACCCGGCCTGGGAGTCAGGTCCAGGACCCGCCCGAGGGGCTGATCGCTCGCCGTTTCGATCACCTTGACGGTGAGGCCGACATCGGCCAGTTTTCGCGTCGCAACCTCGATGTTTTCGCCGACGACGTCCGGCACGGTGACGCTGGGCGCGGTCCGCAGGTTGACGAACAGCCAGAAGCAGAAGACGCCCACCAGGCCCAGCAGTCCGGTGCCGCCGAGCAGCGTGAGCCAGAGCGGGACTCCGTCGGTCGGTCCTTTCACATCCTCCTCATTCTTCGGTTCTGCGGGTCTTCCCTTCTTGTCGGGGCGGGCCGGCTCGGCGGGGGTGCTGACGGACCGGCTCTCTCGGGCGGGATCGTCTCGAACCTTGGCCCGCAAAGGTTCGACTTCGGAGGTTGCCGCTCCGGCCCGCATGGCTCGACCGAACCGGAGCTCATCCTGGATCCTGCGCAGATCGGAAAGAACGTGCTCCGCGCTCTGGGGCCGGCGGCTCGGCTCCTTCTCCATGCACTGAGCCACAAGCTGGTCCAGAGCCATCGGGATCCCAGACTTCGTCCGCCTCATGCTCGGCGGATGGCTGTGGATGTGCTGCCGAGTAAGCTCGGCGGGGGTCTCTCCCAGGAAGGGGAGCTTGCCCGTGAAGAGCCGGAACAGGAGGACGCCCAGAGAGTAGATGTCCGAACGGTTGCTCGGCATGTCGTTCATCGTGATCTCGGGGGCCAGGTAGGGGGCCATCCGGGGAAGCACGATGCGGGCGGCCCGAGCGTTTTGGCTGTAGGCCCGCCAGAATCCGGCCGCCATGAGCTTGACGCCGTCGGTGGACTTGCTGTAGATCGTCCGGGTGCTGAGGTCGCCGTGGACCAGGCCCTCCGCGTGGCACGCCGCCACCGCCTCGGCGACGGCGATGGAGAGGGAGAGCCCGTTCGGCACGGAAAAGGAGGTGAGCCGCTTGAGGCGATCCTCCAGGACCGATCCATCCTCATATTCGGAGGCGATCACCCAGGTGTCGTTGTGGGGCGCGATGTCATAGATGCGCTCCAGCCCGGGGTGGCTGAACTGCATGTGGACCTTGGCCACCTCCTTCAGTTCTCCCATGAAGGCGGGATCGCTTCCGAACGGGAGCGACAAGACCCGGACCTTGACCGTCCGTCCCCGCTGGCGATCCTGCGCTCGAAAGGTCTCGAAGATGCCGTCCGAGCCCAGAGATTGGGTCGGCTCGTACCGATAGGCGAGGATGTCGTCGTTCACGATTCAGCCTCCGTGCCTTCGGTGGAGGTTCGGTCCGGGATCAGGGCGAGAGCGATGGAGGCGGCCGTGAGGACCAGGGCAAGGATCGGCAGAGGCGACGCATCCAGCCGCGCGATGTAGTCCGCCGTCGTGCCTGTGAGGAACGCCTGGAGCGAAGCAAGGCCGCCGATGACGCAGACGGCGACAACGGCTCCGCAGACGCTCCAGCGAATGATCTTCATGGCAGACCCATTAGGCTTCTCAGTTCTGATTCCGAGATGCCGGTCACCAGTTTACAGTGTCCCAGACGATCCACCAGGCTGAATGCAAAACCGCCGCCGCCGGCCTTCTTATCCCGGGCCATGGCGGGCAGCAGGGATTCCATGGTGACGCCGCTGGGGAGGTTGACGGGCAGCCCCTGGGACGCAAGCCCGGCGCGGATCTGATCGGCCAAACCGACCTCGGCCAGACCCAGTCTTTCCGCGAGGTCCGCCTCCAGCGCTATCCCGGCCGCCACCGCTTCGCCGTGCGTCCACTCTCCGTAGCCCAGCACCCACTCGATGGCGTGGCCGATGGTGTGCCCGAAGTTCAGAATCGCGCGAAGCCCCGTGGACTCCAGGGGATCCTGCTCCACGATCTCCAGCTTGATCTCCTGGCAGCGAGCGATGGTTGCGGAGAGGTGGGCGGCATTCGGGCCGAGCGGCTCACGGCAGAGGCGATCCCACAGCTCCACGTCCCAGATGGCGCCGTACTTCCAGACCTCGGCCGCTCCGCAGCTCCATTCCCGCTTGGGCAGAGTCGTGAGGAACTCAGGGCAGACGCGAATCTCCTCGGCGGGATGGAAGGCTCCGGCGAGGTTCTTTCCGGCCGCCAGGTTGACGCCGACCTTGCCTCCGATA
>JAKRSE010000081.1 GCA_022402505.1 Fimbriimonadaceae bacterium
CGAACCCGATGCCGAGAGCCTGCCAGGAGCGCTCCGTGCGGCGGGCCAGGACCACCACCGCAAGGCCGGCCAGGACCAGGATCCCCGAATACTTGCAGGCGGCCGACGCTCCGGCCGCGAGTCCCGACCAGGCCGCGAATCGCAGATATTCGGGGCCCGTGGGTTCGGGAGAACACTCCGGCGGGATCAGACGGAACGCCCAGTAGAGGCTGAGAACCAGGAAGAAGGCGGCCGGGACATCGACGGTAGCGAACCGAGAATGGACCACCAGCCCGGGGGCGAAGGCGGCAAAGGCAGCTCCGAATCCCGCCCCGACCAGGTTCGATCGGGGCAGGAGGATCAGGAAGACCAGAACGGCGAGTCCCGCGCCCGCCAGACATCCCAGAATCCGTGCCCCGAGGAGAAAGCCTCGGTCTCGCGCGACGGGTTCCGGCATCCCCTCGGCCCGGCCGGCGTAGGCCTCTCCCACCGAACCGGCCACCTTGGACAGGGTCAGGTAGAGGGTGCCGTAGTTGTAGAAGCCGGGCGTGAACGAGAGGCTCGCCGGATCCACCGCCCGGGCGGCCCGGATGTTCACCGGCTCATCGGGGTGGAGGCTCCACCATCGGTCGGCATTCGGCAACGCCCAGCCGACCCCGAAGAGCCGAAACCCGAAGGCGACGGCGAAGACCAGCAGAGCCCAGAGGGCGGCCGAACGATCGATCCGATCCAAGAACGATGATCCGGCCATGGCCCTGGATTCTGCCCTCAGGGGTTGGTGAGGGTGAGGGTCGTCCTGCCCGTGAAGGTCTCGTCCACGAGGGGTTCGGTCAGCTGGACCAATCGAGCCAGCCAGGAGCCCTTTGTCTCCGCCTGAGCCCGGAGCGTTGCGCGGGTGTTCAGGTCGAGGTCATAGGTGACCTTCGATTCGAACTTGACCGGAATCTTGTCCAGGCCGGTCCGGGCCGCCGAGGCGCCCATCTGCTGGTTGATGAAGTCGGCCCAGTCGGTGTCCAGGCTGATCGTGCCCGTGATTCGGTGGACCCGCCGGCCGTTGGATTCCACGATCCCGTTGTAGGTGTAGGTCCAGTCGAGCCGCTTCTGGATCAGCTCCCGGCTCCCGGCCGTCTTCGACTGGGGCTGATACATGGCGGTCCGCTTCCAGGTCTCGCCGACCTTGACCTCCTCGTAGGGGAGAGGCGGCTGGAGGTCGATGGCGGAACTGAGGTTGCCCGTGAACAGGGCCAGCCGGTAGATCTCGCCCTGGAACCCGATGCTCATGATGGCGTTGACCGCCCTCTGCAGGCCTTCGGACTGCACGCGCAGGGGTCGGGCGAACCGGGCCGTCGAGGAAGCCGGGTTCAGGTCCTTGACGGCCGTGATCTCGTTGATCGGCGAGTAGCTGAACTCGAGGTTGATGTTCGTCCTCTCGTTGTTGATCACCCGGTCGCGCTCGGCCGTCTCGCCCTCGATGATCTGCATCGTGGGGCGGCGGTAGACCATGGTCGCAAAGCCGCCCGGCCTCAGACCCGTCACCTGGAGCGTCGAGTCGTAGTTGATCTCCGTATCGTTCGGGAGCCGGAAGGGCTGACCGATCAGCTGGGTCTCGGTGACCAGGAGGCTGCGGACTCGGTAGCGGAAGGTCTGGCCGGCCTTGAAGCTCCGGGTCAGATCGACGGGCTGCTGGTTTGCGAGAGTGGCGGCGAAGAGAGCGGCGGAGAGCATGGAGGTTCTTGTTCGAGGGGTCAGCGGCGGCGAAGGGCCTGCTTGGCGATCACCATCCGCTGGATCTCGCTGCATCCCTCACCGATCTCAGTGAGTTTGGCATCGCGCCAAAGCTTTTCTACGCAGTATTCCGGAACCATGCCTCGTCCGCCGTGGATCTGGATGCTCCGATTGGTGACGCGGTTGGCGGCCTCGCTCGCAAAGAGCTTCGCCATGCTCGACGCCTGCACGACATCAAGGCCGAGATCGAAGATCGCAGCCCCTCGTTGCAGAAGCAGACGAGCCGCCTCAAGATCGGTTTCACTGTCGGCCAGCATGTTCTGCACCGACTGCATGTCGGAGAGCTTCCGGTTGAACTGCTCGCGCTTGGAGGCGTAGGCCAGGGTCAACGCCTGGGCCCGCTCGGCGATGCCCAGCGCCATGGCGGCGATCCCCAGCCGGCCTCGGTAGAGAAGCCCCAGGGCGTCTTCGAATCGGCAGGGAGTCAGCTCCGCCTCCACGCCTTCAAAATGGAGGTGCGAGGTCCAGCTGGTCGAGACGCCGACGGTGGGAATCCGGCCGACGACCCGGAAACCGGGCTTGTTCGATTCGACCAGAAAGGCCCCGAGTTCGTCCGGCCCCTTGCGGGCGATGACGACCAGCAGATCGGCCAGCCCTCCGTTGGTGATGAAAAACTTCTCGCCGATCAGCCGGTAGCGGCCTTCTCCGCCCGGGATCGGCTCGGCCCGCATCTGAACCCGGCGAGCATCTGAGCCGGCGTCCGGTTCGGTCAGGGCCCAGGCCATCTTCACGCGGCCGGATGCGCACTCATCCAGCCATCTCTCCTGCTGTGCCGGAGTTCCGAAGCTGACGATGTGGCCGATCGCCAGCGAGTTGATCGCCGCCACGTTCATTCCCAAGGCCGGGTCCGCCTGGGAGAGCAGCCGGACCGCCTCGCAGTAGACGCGGCAGGATCGGCCCGGGCCGCCCAGCGACTCGGGGATGCAGAGCGAGAGCAGGCCGGCATCTCCCAGCTTGGTCCAGATTCCGGGAGGGAAGATTCCATCCTTTTCCCACTGAAGTGAGAAGGGGGCGACTTCCGCATCGCAGAAGGCTTGGACCGAGGCCAGAAAGCGGCTCTCGTCCTGGGTCAGGGCCGGGATGGCGGCAGGCGCGGACAACGTTGTCTCGGGCACGGCGTTCATGGAGGGGAAGGGTACCAGGCGGAAAATCGGACGCCGGGCGTGGCGGCCGGACCGGTGTTTCTGTCTTAATGATATTTAGCCTGCGATGGATGATGCTTCTCGGCCGTCTTCCTCCGCTGGGAAGAAGACCGATGTTGGATTTGGTGCGAGAGCTGGTGGAGCCCTCTCGGAGGGCGTTGATTGCCGAATTGAAGGCGGGACCTCGCACCGTCAATGATTTGGTGACCTCAACCGGCCTGAAGCAGCCGAACGTCAGCAACCATCTGGCCCGGCTCCGGAGCAAAGGCGTCCTCAAGGCGGTGAAGGTCGGCCGACAGGTCTTTTATTCGTTCGCATCACCGGAGATCGCCCAAAGCGCCCTGCAGCTGATCGGTCCCAATCCGGTGAAGGAAGCGCCGCGGGAGATCACCGAGGAGCTGATCCGAAG
>JAKRSE010000009.1 GCA_022402505.1 Fimbriimonadaceae bacterium
TCTTGATGTCCTTGGCCGAGGCCGCGAACTTGGCCGGTTCCGACTTCAGCTTTCCGAGGCAGCCCGGGCAACAGATGAACATCCTCACGCCGTTGTGGTCCACGAACCCGCCGGCCTTGGAGTAGTCGGCGACCTTGACGCCCATCACCGGGCAGGTCAGAGTCTCCTTGGCGGGGGCCGTGGCGAAGCGGGCCGGCTCGGTCTGGAAGGTCTTCAGATTGGCTTCCGAGGCGAACCGGTACCGAATCCCCTTGTGGTCAGCGTAGACCTTGGAGTCCTTGATCCGCGAGCCGGAGACGGGATCGAAGAGGAACTCCCCGATGGTGCGGCCCGATTCGACGGCGGCCTTCAGATACTTGGCGGGCTCGTTCTTGAGCTTGGTGTCGCAGCCGGGGCAGCAGACCGGAAAGCGGATTCCGGCGATCATCTCGGCCGGAGAGGTCGCCTTGGTCGGAGAGCCCATCACGCCGCAAAGGAGCGGCGGTTCGGCCTGGAGGGTCTGAAGCGAGACGGCGAGAGCGAGGGCGGTGATCATGATTTCTTGAGAATTCTTGAGGGTGGATGGCCGAGGCCGGCCGGCGGGGACGAGCCCGACCGACCGACCTCGGCGCAAGGGGCGATCCTTACTTGCCGCAGCAGCCGCAGGACGGGCACTTGCAGGCGTCGGCGCAGCAGCTGCATCCGCAGCAGGAGGCCAGCATGGACAGGATCGAGGTGATGTTGAGCATTTTCTTGTGTTCCTTTGTGTGTTTGTTGGGGTCGTTGGCCGCGCCGCCGTGATGTCGAATGCCCTCGGGCGCGGCAGGTTTGAGGGGTCAGCTCAAAGGAACACAGGCGGGCCGCGCGGGAGGTCGGGCGGCGGTCCATGGCTGAGGGGCCACAGAATCACCCGGGGAAGGATTCGACGGGCATCCTCAACGAAGACGTCCGGGAGCTCGAGAAGCTGAATGGGGGCGGCGAATTCGATGCCCGGCGTGGGGAGAATCGCGTCCGTCGAGGGGGTTGCCGTCGACTCCAGAGGAACGAGGCAACACTCCAGCCGACAGCCGTTCTCTCCCGCTTCCGGCGAGCAACAGCCGCAGCAGGATTCGGCGGCGGCGGCAACGGACGTGGGACCGCCCCACACCGAGGCGAAGAGGCCGGCCAGGCACGCGAGAAGGACCAGAAATCGCGGGATCGGTCTTCCTCTCAGCCACGCCATGATCTCGTCCTCCTTGCTGACATTAAATCAGATCGGCGCTGACAAGTTCCCGCAGGTCCTCATCGCCAATCTCACTTTTCTTGTCCGCAATCTCCAGAAAGGCAGAATAGATCGCCTCGAACCGGTCTTCGCCGAACCGGAAGCCCAGCTCGGCGAGTCGATGCTTCAGCCCGTGGCGACCGCTTCGGGCCGTCAGGATGATCTCGCTCTTGGCCGCACCCACCAGCCGCGGGTCGATGATCTCATAGGTGCTCCGCTCCTTCAAAACGCCGTCCTGATGGATCCCGCTGGAATGGGCGTAGGCGTTGGCGCCGACCACCGCCTTGTTTCGCTGGACGATCATGCCCGTATGGCGGCTGACCAGGTTCGAAAGTTCCAGCAGTCGCTGAGTCTCCACCCGGCTGGTGATCCCGTAAACGTCTTCCCGGATGTGCAGCGCGACGACCACCTCTTCCAGGGCCGTGTTGCCCGCCCGCTCGCCGATGCCGTTGACAGTGACCTCCACCTGCCGGGCTCCGCCGAGGACTCCGGCCAGGGTGTTGGCGGTCGCCATCCCCAGATCGTTGTGGCAGTGGCAGCTGAAGACGGCACGGTGAGAGTTCGGAACCCGCTCGATCAGCCCGGCGATCAGCTCTCGGTACTCCCCGGGAGTCGTGTAGCCGGTCGTATCGGGGACGTTGATCGTCGTCGCTCCGGCGTCGATCACCGCTTCGACCACGCGGCAGACATAGTCCCGGTCGGCCCGGCCGCTGTCTTCCATGAAGTACTCGATGTCGTCGGTGTACCGCCGGGCGTGCCGAACCGCCTTCACTCCGACCTCCAGGGCCTCGTCCCGGGTCATCCGAAGCTTGTGCTCCAGATGGTTGTCGCTCACGCCGAGCCCGGTGTGAATGCGCCGGCTTTCGGCGGGGGCCAGGGCTTCGGCTGCCACGTCGATGTCCTTCTCCCGGGCGCGGGTCAGGCCGCAGATCGTGACGCCCTTGACCTCGGCGGCCAGAGTCTGGACGCTGAGAAAGTCGCCGGGCGAGCTGATCGGAAAGCCGGCTTCCAGGATGTCCACCCCGGCGGCGGCCAGGGCTCGGCCGATCTCCAGCTTCTGGTCCATGTTGAGCCGCACTCCGGGGCTCTGCTCGCCGTCGCGGAGGGTGGTGTCAAAGATCAGAACGTGGTCGGGCATCGCAAAAGCTCGCAGTCGAGCCTCCATTATGGCCCAGGCGGCTCGGCTCAGGCCCCTTGGGGAATGCGCTCGGTGGCGTTGGGGCTCAGCTGACTGCGGGATCGCTGGGCCGGGAAGGTCGTCCGCTCCTTGCGGATGCGCTCTTCCAGGTTCCGGATGCGCCGGTCGGTGTCGGGGTGGGTGCTGGCCCATTCCGGACCGCCGCTCCGCCCGCCGGAAGCCTGCTTGAGCACCTTGAAGACATCCACCAGCCCCTGTGGATTCCAGCCGGACTGGACCGCCAGGTTGTAGCCGAGATTGTCCGCCTCCGTCTCGTGCCGGCGGCTGTAGGGGAGGTCGAAGACGACCGCATTGGTGATCCCGGCCACATCGTAGGCGGTCTTCCCGGCCCGGAAGATCGTCAGCAGGGCGATGATTCCCAAAGACCGCTTCTGACTGTCCGCATAGGCCGACGCCCAGTGCTGCTTGTGGACGTGGATGATCTCGTGGGCCAGGATTCCGGCGACCTGGTCCTTGGTCTGGAGCTTGTCCAGCAGGCCGGAGTTGATGTAGATCGGACCGCCGGGCAGGGCGAAGGCGTTCAGGGCCTTGTCGTCCACCACCTTGAAGGTGTACTGGAACGGGTTCTTCTGGCCTCGGTAGAGAACGTCCACCAGCCCGTTGCCCAGCTCTCGGAACTCCCGGCTTCGCCAGTCGGATTCCGGCAGGATCTTGGACTCCTTCTCCAGCTCGGCTGCCGCCCGCTGACCCAGCTTGATCTGGTCGGCCAGGCTCGGGCGGAACGGGTCCGCAACCGCCGTCGCGGTGAGGATCGCCAGGGTCGGAACGGCCAGAATCACGGCTCCGTGTCGCTTCACAGAGGTTCGGACGCCCGGCCGCCTTGCGACGTTCCAATCCCGCCCGGGCTACACTGAGACCGAATGGACATCGCCCCCACCGGGCCGCCGATGCTCAGCCGACCCGAGGATCGCGCCGCTCTGGCCGAGGCCGGACCGGGATGCCTCTTCCTGACCGGCAAGGCGGGGACGGGAAAATCGACTCTGCTGAGGGAGTTCGCCGCCTCGTCCGGGCTCCAGTGCGCCATCCTCGCCCCGACCGGTCTGGCGGCCATCCAGGTGGGGGGCCAGACGATCCACTCGTTCTTCCGCCTCAAGCCCGGGCCGCTGCCGCCGGGGTCCGATGAGATCGCCGGATTCCGCCCCTACCATCCTCGGCATCGGCTGATCCGGGCGATCGACGTTCTGGTCATCGACGAGATTTCGATGGTCCGGGCCGACCTCTTCGACGCCATCGACACCGCCCTGCGCCGCACCCTCCGGTCCGATCTGCCGTTTGCCGGCAAGCGGCTCATCGTCGTGGGCGACCTGCTCCAGCTGGAGCCCGTCGTCAGCCGCGGCGCCGAATCGGAGATGCTGGGCGACCTCTATCCCAGCCCGTTCTTCTTCGACTCCCACGTCTTTCGCGACACCAACCTCAGCGTCCTGGAGCTCACCGAAGTCCATCGGCAGGCGGGCGACGAGAG
>JAKRSE010000082.1 GCA_022402505.1 Fimbriimonadaceae bacterium
CGGCAAGGACACCGGCGAGCCGCCCCGGCTGGAAGCCCTGGAAAACTGACCAAATCCGCGGCCCCTCTCTGCCCCGAACAGGCGAGAGGGGCCGCGGTTGTGAACCCTCGCGGCGCCTTTGGGCGTCAGTAGAACCATGTGGGCAGTCATCGGCCTGCTGGGAATGGCGGCCGTCGAGCCTCAGACTCAGACCTTTGAAGACATCCAACTGACCCTGCCGGTCACCCTCCCCTCGCGGACCTCGAACGATCCCGGTGTGAAGCTGTGGAGCTTCAGCGACTCCCGGCAGGAGATCGGAGTGGCGGTCACCGACCTCTCCAAGCTCGCCTCACGCCCGACCGACGCCGATGTTTTGAACCGGCACGAGCGGGCCAAGCGCGTGTTGCAGGGCTTCGCCGGGCAGTTCTTCAAGGCCACCGACTCCACCATCGCCGGCCGGCCGATCCGCTTTCTCACCGGCTCCCTCCTCGCCGCAAAGTCCGGCCAGACCCTGCCGCTGCTCTACAACTCCGCCGCGTTCACGGTCGGCGACCAGGCCTACGAATTGACCTGGGTCAGCACGCAGACAGCCGACTATGCAACCGCCTTTCGAGCGATTCGAGAGGTGAAGGTCGTGCAGGGCGGCAGCGAGGTGCAGGCCAATCTGAGGCCGGGCACCCAGGGCGACTACACGATTCTCGGTGCGCCGTTCCGCTATAAGATCTTCGCGCCCGTCACGCTGCAGGCCCAGCCGACCGTTCCGACGGGAGCATCCGGCCGGCTGTATGGAACCTGGACACGCGGCTCCCTCGTCCTCAGCACCGATCTCGTCGCCTATTCCCAGACCGGCCTCACCGAAGCAGACTATCCTCGATTCCTGAAGGATATGGGCCTGTCCGGCTGGTTTGGCGAAGAAATCCCTCCGCCCAAGAAGGTCGACGGCATCATGATCTGGGACACGGGCAAGCCGACTCCCGCTCGCCATTCAAGGATCGAGCTCTCGTTCCAGGACAACCGCCTCGGTTGCCTGATCCTAAGCGCCCCCACCGAAGAGCCGCTTCCCGGGCGCGAAGAGACTTCCCTGAGCCTGATCCGGCCGGAGTCCAGCCTCAGCCCAAGCGCATCCTGAGCAGCCGATCCGCCTCGGTCGCCTGCTCCGGAGTGTCCACCCCGGGCGAGTCGGCCGAGCCGCGGCTCATCCGGATGCGGACTCCATTTTCCAGGAAACGGAGCTGCTCCAGGTTCTCCGTCTGCTCCAAAGGCGTCGGCTTCCACCCGGCAAAGGCCAGCAGGGTGTCGCGTCGAAAAGCGTAGATCCCCAGGTGTCGCCAAAGCGGCCCCTGTCGTGGAGACCGAGGGAAGGGAATCGCATGGCGGGAGAAGTAAAGGGCATACCCGGCACGATCCAGCACCACCTTCACCACGGCCGGATTGTCCTCGGCCTCGGCCGGACACTCTGCATACAGGCTGCCCATCTGGATCGAAGGATCGGCCAGCAACGGCTCGGCACAGGCCCGAATGTTGGCCGGGTCGATGAGCGGCTCGTCGCCCTGAAGATTCACGTAGACCCGAGCCTCCACCTTGGCGGCGACTTCGGCCAGCCGGTCGGTTCCGCTGGGATGATCAGCGCGAGTCAGGACAGCTTCCGCTCCAAAACTTTCACAAATCTCAAGAATCTCCGGGTCGGGCGCGGCCACGATGATCCGATCCGTCAGCCCCGCCGCAACCGCCGCTTCATGGACCCACTGGATCATCGGTTTGCCAGCCAGCAGGTGAAGCGGCTTGCCGGGAAACCGGGTGCTCGCCATTCGCGCCGGAATGATCAGGGCGCATTCGGTCATCGGGCTGCCTCCTTGGACCCCCCGGGGCCGCCGGGGAACATCGTCGCCGCCGCCGGCCGGGGCCGCTGGGAGACCGAGAGAAAAAGGTCGCGATTCATCGGGCGCTTCGGGGAGCATAGCACCCGGTCGCCGGGGTAGGTTGAACCCATGATCCCTCTGGATCTCGGGCGGTTCTGGCAGGAGAACGAAGCCTCGGTCGGCCGGGCGTTCTCGACCGACAAGCCCCGCGCTCCGATCTTCCTGCCGCTCGACGACCACTGGCTCCTCGACGAGATGCAGGTCCCCTCGACCGTCCGGTTCTACTCGGATCCAGCCTACCGAGCCGAGGTCCACCGAGCCTGCAACGACCGCTGCGAGGAATGGATCGGCCTTCGCCCGTTCAGCGAAGCCATCCCCGAGCCCGAGCCCGACCGAATCGAGGTCCTCTTCGGATGTCGGACCGAGGTTCTGGAGGGCGGGACGCCTTGGCTCGAGCCCGGCGTCTCCTCTCCGGAAGAGCTGGCCGACCTGCTGGACGACCTCGAATCGCTGGACGACGAGGGTCTGCGTCGAAGACTCGGAGCCGGCCCCCCGAAGCCGATCAGCGGCACAAGCTCAGCCTGGAGCCGAGGGCCGGCCACGGTGGCGACCTCGGTTCTCGGCACCACCGAAGCCCTCCTCATGACCATCGACGAAGAGGAGCTGATGGAGCGCTTCTTCTGCAGCCTCGCCGATCTCATGGTCCGACGCTGTCGAATCGTTGCCGCCGCTCAGGGCCGCTCGGTCTTCGGCATCGGGATCGCCGACGACAACTGCGCCCTCTTCTCCCCCGAGCTCTATCGCCGTTTCTGCCTCCCGGTCTGGCAGACTCTCGCCGCCGAGCTTGCCGGAGAGCCGGGGGCCATGCGGTACCAGCACAGCGATTCCGAGATGCGGCACCTGCTGCCCATCCTCGCCGGGCTGAATCTGACCGCCTGCAACTTCGGCCCAACCCTGCCCGTCCGGCTCATCCGAGAGCATCTGCCCGACACCGAAATTCAGGGCCAGATCGCCCCGTTCACGCTCCGGGACGGCGGACCGGAGGCGGTGGAGGCCGAGGTCCGCCGCGACTTCGAGGCCGTCGGAGGAGACGGCGGGCTGCTGATGACGACCGCCGGAAGCATTCCGGCCGGCACCTCGCTCGCCGCCATCCGCTGCTTCATGGAGTCGGTCGACCGAATCTGCCGCTACGACGGGTGATCCACCAAAAAAGTGCAGATTGGGGAAGCAGGTCGGCCCGTGCCGGTCGTAGGACCAGAACAGTGATGGTTGTTTCGTCTCTGCTTTTCGCCTCCCTCGCCTCAACGTCCGCCCGGGCCGCGATCACCGAGGATCAGCTTCTGCAGCATCTGCGAGTCCTTTGCCACCCCCGCATGGAAGGCCGCCTGACCCTGCAGCCCGGAGAAAGGCTGGA
>JAKRSE010000083.1 GCA_022402505.1 Fimbriimonadaceae bacterium
TGTCGGCCAGGTGCTGAGCGACGGCTTCGGCGTTTCGTCTGCCGATCTCCAGGCCCTGGCCTTTGCCGAGCTGAAAGACCTGAGCGCCGCCAGCGTAGGCCCAGACCAGCGACGGTCCGGCTCCGGCGGCCCGCATTTGGTCCATCAGCTCCACAATTCCTGTATCGGCATATTTGCCCACCTTGTCCATAGGGCGTCCCGCAAAAGCGGCGGGAAGCATGATGTGGATCATCCCGGCCACTCGGGTCCGCGGGCACATGACGGTCAGACCGATGCAGCTGCCCAGACCGAGCGCCGTGAGAATGGCCGGCTCTCGCGTGACGTGGATGTCGCCCATGTTGGCGTTGAGCCGAAGAACCTCCGCCGTCAAGCGACCGTCTCCAAGCCGAGAGCGGCGAAGATGGGGCTCAGTCCCTGCGGGCCCGGGATGCAGAGGAAGCTGCCTCGAAGCGGGACCCCGCTCAGGGCCTCCAGGTGGGTGTTGACCGAGAGGGCCATCGCTCCGGCCATCTCGGCCTCGGCGGCGACGCTGCTCAGGATCGAGCCTGGATCGGCGAACCCGGCGACGGGAGGATGGCACCAGATGGTGAGGCCGCTCAGTTCTGCGAGCGCGTTGACAAAGCTCCCGTTCAGGATGTTTCCGATTTCCAGGATCACGCTCTCCTGCAGCTCGGTCACGGCGTCCGGAGTTTCAGGGGCGTCGCCGGCGAGGGAGCTGCAGAGGGCCTGGACGCTGGGCCAGTCGAACAGGAACGCGACGGTCCCGTCGAAGTCTCCTTCGTTGCCCGTCAGGACGGCGCCGTAGACGGTGTCAGGGTCCTGGATCAAAGTCGGGACATCGTCGAGGCCCGAGGCGTGGACGTCCGGAACGCCGAGGCTGTACGTCTGCCCGGTCAGGTCTGAGAGGGCCATCGCGGCCCGCCCCAGTCCAATGTTTGCCAGCTCCTGAACCGCTGAAAGCTGCAGCGGCGACAGAGCATCGGTCTTGCTCATGCCCGAATGTCCCTCCGTGAAATGGCAGACTGCCCAGCCTGCCGTGGAGAGTGGATTCCATGCTGCGCTCCCGGCCGCCCAGTCACACTTGCCGGTCCGCACCTCTGCCGGCCTTGCGGAAGTGCGGACAATCTCGGCTGCATGGGGCGCAACTTTGCGTCCGGGCATCCTAGACTGCGATCACGGAGTCGAAAAGAGACGGATTCGAACGAGATCTCGGCAAGGCTCCTCTCCCTCATTGGGCGTCGGCGCATCTCACCGCGCGGCGCCTTCTTTTCTGCCCGCCGCTCTGGTCCGCCGAAGGGGTTCTGCGGGCGGTATCCTGCCGCACCATGGACGGGCTGAGTCGCGAGGAGATCGAAGAGGCTCTGCGTCAGGCGAGGCGCCTGGGGGTTTCTTCCGTGCGGATCAGCCGCGGCGATGAGCGGTTTTCCGCGATCCTCGATCCAGATTTCGACGAAGATGCCGTGGACGAGGAGGCGGCGGACGAGGAGTCTGCTCCTGCCAAGGGCCGGGTGGCCGTGCTCGCCCAGGTCGTCGGCCGGTTCGCCGCACTTCCCGAGTTCCAGGCCGGCGGAAAGGTCTCCAAAGGCGATCGTCTCGGGGTTGTTCGGGCGCTGGGGCTGGCCAACGACGTCGTCGCGCCGGCGGATGGAATCCTGGCGGAAGTTCTGATCGAAGACGGCCGGCCCGTGGAGTTCGGCATGACTCTGGCCTGGATCGAGGAGGCCTGACCGGATGGGTCGCCTCATTGCCGTCCTGGTGGGCGTGGCCGTCCTCATCGGTCTGATCCTCGTCTTCACGGTGGGGAGTCCGGCCGTGGGTGAGAAGGCGCCGCCCCGGGCCGACGGGAAAGGCGAGACCGTCATCGGCCGTTCCGCCCTGGCCGCGAAGGACACGGTCTGCCGCGAGAACCTGAGGCAGATCCGTGCGGCCCTGCAGGCGGCGGCTGCCATGTCGGTCGACGAGCCGCCGCAGAGCCTGGACGAGGTCCCCGGGATCGCCTCGATCCGCTCGTGCCCCGTGGGTGAAACGCCCTACGTCTACGATCCGCAATCGGGGACGGTCTCCTGCCCTCATCCCGGCCACGAATCCCACTGAAGCCATGTTCAAACGCATCCTGATCGCCAACCGCGGCGAGATCGCCTGCCGGATCATCCGAGCCTGTCACGAGCTTGGAATCGAGGCGGTGGCCGTCTACAGCCAGGCCGACCGAGAGAGCCGTCATGTCCATCTTGCCGACCAGGCGATCTGCATCGGAGCCGCCGGAAACTCGGACAGCTATCTGAATCTCGCCGCCGTCCTGAGCGCGTGCGAGATCAGCGACGCCGAGGCCGTGCATCCGGGCTACGGCTATTTCAGCGAACGGCCCGCCTTCGCCCAGGCTCTCGGAACCATCGGACTCACGTTCATCGGCCCGTCCGTCGGCGCCATCGAGGCGATGGGGGACAAGGCGCGCGCCAAGCAGGCGGCGATCGAAGCGGACTGCCCGGTGGTCCCCGGCTCGCCCGGCGAGGTGCCGGATGAGCAGGAGGCCCTGAAGATCGCGGCGGAGATCGGCTACCCGGTCCTGCTCAAGGCGGTCGCGGGCGGCGGAGGTCGGGGGATCCGGAGGGTGGACAACCCCGACGACCTGATCCGAGCCTGGAAGACGGCCTCGGCGGAGGCCCAGGCGAGCTTTGGCAACGGCGACCTGATCGTTGAAAAGTGCGTCGTGGAGCCCCGCCACGTTGAGGTTCAGGTGCTGGGAGACTCTTTCGGTCGCCTCCTGTACCTGGGCGAGCGGGAATGCAGCGTCCAGAACCTTCGGCACCAGAAGATCGTCGAGGAGGCTCCCTGCGCCGTGCTGGACCCCGAGCTTCGACGGCAGATGGGCGAGGCGGCCGTCCGGGTGGCGGCCTCGGTCGGCTACTCCAACGCCGGAACAGTCGAATTCCTGCTGGATGCCGAAGGCCGCTTCTATTTCCTGGAGATGAACACCAGAATCCAGGTCGAACACCCCGTCACCGAGGCGGTGACCGGGATCGACCTGCTGAAGTGGCAGATCCGGATCGCCGCAGGCGAGCGTCTGCCCTGGAGCCAGGAGGAGATCGGCCTGGTCGGCCATTCCATCGAGGCGCGGATCACCGCTCAGGACCCGGATCGCGACTTCGCTCCCTCCACCGGACGCATCACCCGCTGGGATGCGCCGGGATTCGGGCATGTCCGCCTGGACACCCATGTCTACGCGGGCTTCGAGATCACGCCCTTCTACGACCCGATGATCGCCAAGCTGATCGTGTGGGCGCGCACCCGGGAAGAA
>JAKRSE010000084.1 GCA_022402505.1 Fimbriimonadaceae bacterium
CGGCTCCTGACGGCCCTGGTTCTGGCTGCCGGCTGACCGGTCGCCGTCTCCCTGGGTCAGGTTCAGGCTGAGCCGGTCCAGACTCTGGCCGCGAGACTCGAGCGCCTGCACCAGTTCGTTCCGGTGGACCTGGAGCGCCTGCCGGACGTCGTCGCGGCCCGTCGTGATCTCGGCTTCGACCCGGCGGCCTCGGCTCCGAACGTCCAGGGTCAGCGGTCCGAGCTCCTCGGGAGCGAGGCGGATGACCATCCTCGCCGGGCGTCCGAGGGCGGCCAGATCGGCGGCCCGTGAGGCGACGGCCTGGGCCAGCGGTCGGGCCATCTCTTCCGGCAGCCGGCCCTGCGGCTCGGCGGATCGGACGGCTGGGGCGCCGGGCGCAGGAGCGGCTTCGACCTTGGCGGTCTCCGTCCGGACGCCCGGCATCGCGGCCTCGACCTCTTGGCCCTCGGAGGCTGCAGCGTCGGCCGTGAAGGACATCGCCGTGGACTCGGCCTCTTCGGGGGTGATCGTCGGCTCGATGGCGCGAACCGGCGCCTTCCGGAGGAGATCAAGGGCGTCGAATTCCTCGGCTTCCGGAGCTTCCGGTGAGGAGTCGGTCGTCTCGGCCGTCCTGCCCGGCTCGGTGCGCGACCGGGTCGGGGCGGGGTTCGGCGTCGGGGCGGGAGCGACGGTTGGGGCCGGGGCGACGGGAGCTTCCGGCTCAGGGGCAAGGAGACCGGTCGCGGCCGCAGCCGTCAGGATCGCCGGCGGCGGGGTCATTGGCGGCAGGCCGACTGCCTCGGTCCGCGTCGCCGGCGTTGAATCGGCCCGGACCTCGATCATCACCGGAGCGGACTGCTCGCGGATCATGGATGCCAGGCGGAGCATCGTCGGTGCAGGCACCTGGTCCTCGGCGACCGCCGACATCGGGGCTCCGTCTTCGAGGAGCAGCGTCACGGAAGTTTCGGCCGTCCGGAAGGATTCACTGCTCCCGTCCGCCGCCGACGCCGAATCCACGGCGACCAGAGGCTGAGCCTCTATTCGGACTCGGCCTTCGGCAAAGCTCGGACCGACCGGAGAGTTCGAAACTGCCGAGTTTCCGGCCGCGACGAAGGACTCAGTTTCGATTCGGACTCGACCTTCGGCAGAACTGACCGCAACCGGGGAGGTTGCGAGGGCCGAGAATCCGAGTGCGACCGGAGAGTGAGCCTCGCTCAGGCCTCGGCCGCCCACAAAACTCGACCCGACCGCAATATTCGCAGCCGACGCCCCCGGGAAGTCAGGCGCAGCACCGACCCGAGGATCAAAGGCCCGGACAAAACCGGGCACCTCGGAGGCCTGAGGCTGAATCGGCCGGAGGCCGGCAGGCTGATTCAGATCGTCCGAACCGGCCACGAGAGCCATCGGAAGGCCGGCTGTCGGCTGGGAGCCCGGCCGGAGTTCGATCGGCGTTGAGTCGGCGACGCTTTCGCCAATCCAGCGGACCGAGGGACCGGCGGCATCGAGGTCCGGGACGCCGAAGGGACCCACGACCGGGGTCTCGCCGCTCATCACGGGTCGTCCGAGTCGGATCGGCCGTTCCACAGCCGCTTCGGGGCGGACCGCAGCCTGCCATGCGTCTCGGGAAACGACCTCTCGGGCAGCCGTCGCCAGAGCGGGGACGGACGGCATGCCGGGCTCGATCGTGAGGGCGGCCTGGTTCAGTTGAATCTGATTGCTCGGCGCCGGCCAGACGGCCGTGACGGCCACCATCGTCTCGTTCGAGGTCTCACCCTGGTCCAGCTTCTGGTCGGGAGCATTCGGCTCACCAAGACCTGCTTCCGGGAAGACCCCTGTTGCGGGGGCGGATGCCGCTTCCCCATCGGTCCCCACCAGCAGCTGGAGCAGAGGAGCGAAGGTCGCATCCGTCTGGCTCTCGGCCGAACCGGTGAAGATCGCAAAGGGGATGGCTGCGTCCGTCCCCGGCGTCAGCCAGGGAATCTGCATTGCGCGTCCTTTGGATTTCTCCAAGAGAGCTTTCGGCACAATTGCCGGGATTCCTCAGGGGTCCCGCTCTCCCGCCGGCCCCGGCCCGTCCGGTCTAAACTCCTTCGCAGCAGCATGAAGCCCACCGTCCTGGTCCTCGGCTCCGGCCCCATCCGCATCGGACAGGGCATCGAATTCGACTACTCATGCGTGCATTGCATCTGGGCCCTGGAAGAGCTGGGCTGCCGGGCGATCATCGTCAACAACAATCCGGAGACGGTCAGCACCGACTTCGACACGGGCGACGGCCTCTACTTTGAACCCGTGACCCTGGAGGACGTTCTGGACGTGGCCGCCCACGAGAAGCCGGAAGGGGTCATGGTCCAGTTCGGCGGCCAGACGGCGATCAACCTGGCCGAGGGCCTGCACCGAGCCGGAGTCAAGATTCTCGGCACCTCCGCCGAGGCGATCTCGCGGGCGGAAGACCGGGACGCCTTCGAACAGCTCCTCACCCGGCTGGACATTCCCAAGCCTCCAGGACGGGCGGTGCGGAGCCTGCTGGAAGCCCTGGATGTGGCCGAAGAGGTCGGCTACCCGGTTCTGGTTCGGCCCTCGTTCGTTCTGGGCGGCCGGGCGATGGAGATCATCTTCGACCGCGACCACCTCATGTCCTTCTACCGTGAGGCCGAGGATGCGAATCCCGGCCAGCCGGTGCTGGTCGACAAATACTTCCTGGGCAAAGAGGCCGAGGTGGATGTCATCAGCGACGGGACGGAGACCCTCGTCCCCGGGATCATGGAGCACATTGAGCGGGCCGGCGTCCACAGCGGCGATTCGATGGCCGTCTATCCTCCGGTCACGATCGGCCGCGAGGTTCAGGCTCAGATGGTTCTGTCCGCCTGCCGGATCGCCCGCGAGCTCGGGGTCAAGGGGGTGATGAACATCCAGTTCGTCATCGTCAACGACATCCCCTACGTTCTGGAAGTGAATCCCCGAGCCAGCCGGACGATTCCCTACCTCAGCAAGGTGACCGGCATCCCGATGGTCAAGCTCGGAACCTGGTGCGCCCTCGGGCGGAGCCTGGCCGAGATGGGCTGGTCCGGCGGGCTCTGGCAGCTGGATCCGTCCGCCCCGGCCAACGAGTCGGCGCTCGGACTCCGGGCCAAGGGACGCATCATCAGCGAGACGGATCTGGCCGCCAACGCCTACGAGTCGGTGCCGACGCCCCTCTATGCCGTCAAGGCGCCGGTCTTCAGCTTCCAGAAGCTGGGCCGCGTCGAGCCGTCAATCGGGCCGGAGATGAAGTCCACCGGCGAGGTTCTGGGCATCGACTCGACCTACA
>JAKRSE010000085.1 GCA_022402505.1 Fimbriimonadaceae bacterium
AGAGGCCCCTCGCCGCCTCCTCGGAATCGGCCAAGGCGGCCGCGGCAAAGAGCCCGTCCAGATCGGCGGCGGCCGGGGGAGAGAGGTGGACCGACCACCCGGTCGGCTCGGCGGCCCAGCGAACGACCTCCGTGTCTCGACCGGCTTCGGAGAGCGCCGGCCCCCAGGGTTCGGGTGCCGCGCTTCCCGGCCTCCCCAGAAGATCGAGCGGATGGATCGCCAGGAGACGAGCCGCGGCCGAGTTCACTTCGATGACCTCCAGCTCGCCGGTCATCCGAATCCGGGCCCGCTCCTCCACAACCGCAAGTCTAACCAAACCTGGTGCCAATGCCGGCTGGAGGGACCGCAAACCGGCAATCTTGCGGGTGGGCTCGGGGTCAATAGGGCCAGGTCCGCTCCAGGGGCTGTTCGTTCTCGATCATCCGGAGCAGAAGCAGCCGCCTCATCTCCGCCAACGCCCCTGGCTCCTGCCCGGAAAGGTCTTCCGAAGGAAGGCAGGACGATTCGGCCGGCCAGAGGTACTCCCGGCCATCCTGATGCACCACATAGCGAAATCGGTCGGTCCGCAGGGTCTTCCAGCCGCGAAACTCGGTCAAGGCGGAATCCCGGACGCCTCCCGACGCTCGCCCCAGCAACCGCGGAGCCCAGGAGCGGCCCTGAAGCTCCGGCGGAACCGGCAGTCCGGCCAGTTCCAGCAGGGTCGGAGCCAGGTCCACCGCCTCGCCCATCTCCTCGACCCTCTGGGGCCGGACATCCGGGCCACAGACCAGGAAGGGCACCCTCGACACCGCGTCATCCGCTGGATGGCCCTTGCCCCACCGCCCGCCATCCCCCAGCCATTCGCCGTGGTCCGAGGTGAAGACGACGAGGGTCGATTCCGCCAGACCCGTTTCCTGGAGCGCCTCCAGGATTCCTGCCAGGTGCCGATCGACCTCGGAGATCATCGCCAGGTAGCCATGCCTCGCCCGAGCCTGGACAGGATCGCCGCTCAGAGCCTCCCGGTCATAGAGGTCCAGGTAGCGCTGCGGCACCACCCAGGGGGCATGGGGCGAATAGAAGCCGGCGATGCAGAAGAAGGGTTCCCGCCCGCGACGAGAGTGCAGATACTCGATCGTCCGATCGGCGACGTAGGCGGTGTGGGTGAAGCCGTCGTCGCCCGGAAAAGGCGTCGGACCGTCAAAGTCTTCCCGAGGCTCCTCTCCGGCCGGGTGCGGCACCATGTCCGGCAGGCCCAGCGTCCTGTACCAGGTGTGCGCTGCCGGAGGCAGCCCGACGCTCAGCCGGTCGAGCTGGGAAGGATCGCGCCGCCGGACCCAGGCCCGGTAGGCGTCTTCATAGACGCCGGGCTCGTCGCTGATTTCCACCTGGTCGAAGCCATAGGACGGATGAAGCCGCCGATGATCGCGGTTCGCGTGAGGCAGAAAGTGGAGCTTGCCGAGGTTGGCCGTCTCGTAGCCCGCCCGCTCAAAGATCGCCGGAAGGGTCTGGAGGTCCTCCGGCACCGGCACCCCCATATGGGTGATCCCCAGGCTCGACGGGTACCGCCCGGTCAACATGCTGACTCGGCTGGGCATGCAGAGCGGGTTCTGGATGAACCACCGCTGAAAATCGGCCGACTCGGAGGCGAGTCGGGCCAGAGTGGGGGCGACGACCTGCCGATTTCCCGCCGAGGGGAGACAGTCCCAGCGCTGCTGGTCCGTCGAGATCAGAAGGACGGAAGGCCGGCCCATCCCTCAGGCTTATACCCTTCAGCCGATCCGATTCTTTGCCTGGGGGTCCTTGTTGATCGCCATGCCAAGGATGCGGGCCGTGGACTGGCGCAGGAAGGTGAGGGCCTGCTCCATGCGGGTCTTGTTGGTGCCGCTCAGCTCCACGACGAAGAGGACGTTCCGGACGTGCCGCGAGAGTTCCTGCGTGTCGGCCACCGAGTAGGCGTCCGGCGCATCGAAGATCACGACATCGAACAGGGACCGCAGCTGCTCCACGATGGTCAGCATCTCCGGCGAGGCGAGGGCCTCGGTCGGGTTGGAAAGGCTGGTTCCCGCCGTCAGGATCGAAAGGTTCGGCGTGGAGGTCTCCAGGATCGCCGCCTCCAAAGACACCTGGTCCAGAAGCACGTCGGCCAGGCCTTTGTCGTTCTCCACCCGGAAGAGGCGATGCAGCTTGGGCTCGCGCAGGTGGCAGTCGACCACGCAGGTCGTCCGGCCGTCCAGGGCCATGGCCACGCCCAGGTTGCCGGCCACGACCGTCTTGCCCTCTCCCTTCGCCGTACTGGTGACCAGAAAAGCGCCGTCGCCGGCCTGCTGCAGCTTCATCACCATTCCCGCCCGGAGCAGGCGATAGGCTTCGAACGCTCGGGCCGTCTGGGGGTCGTCGATGAGCGGCGGACGGTTGCGCGGGCGGACCGGAATGCGGGCCAGCACGTCCGCTCCAGCCAGGCCCACGGCCTCCGCCGGATAGTTCACCTTGTCCTGGAAGATCTCCCGGGCGATGGCGGCGAAGAGGCCGATGAAGACGCCGAGAACGGCGCCCAGCAGGATCGAGAGGGCCCACCTCGGGCCGGTCTGCTGAGGCAGAACCTGCGGATTCAGCAGGCTCACCGGGCTCTTGATGTCGTTGTCCAGCAGTCGGAGCTGGTCGCGGAGCCGCTGGGAAACGGTGAGTGATTCCTGAGCCGCCGCGAGCTCACGCTCAAGGGTGAAGGTGTCGACGAGCGTCTCTCCCAAGGCGGCCGTCCGGGCGGACTTTTCCGTGAAGAGGGTGGCAAGCCGATCGACCCGGGCCTTGGTCTCTTCCACGGCCGCCGCCGCCATCCGCACCTTCTCCTTCTGAGTGTCCAGATCAGGATTGGGCCGGGTCGTCACCTCGGTGACCGTCTGCGGGAGCGTCGCCATGTACTTCTCCTGCTCGGCGATGGCCGCGTCGACCTCTTTGACATCCGGATGGTCGCTCTTGAAACGCTGCAGGAGCTGCTGCCGCTGCTGCTGGAGCCGGGTCAGCTGAAGCCGCTCGCCTTCCAGCTGGGCTCGGTTGGAGACCTGCACCCGATCGGTCCGAGTCGGGGGCATCGCCTTGAGCTGATCCTTGGTCAGCGTGGTGCGGATCGTGTCGCCGCCATCGGCCACCATCACCGCACTGGGCTGGACTGCAACCGCGCGTTCGCCGAGGCCGAGGAAACCGCCGACGCCGACGATCAGGTTGCGCACCTGGCCGGACGAGTCGAGCTGCACGGCCTGCACCTCGCCGACCGTTTCATTCTGCGCATTCTTGATATTGGTG
>JAKRSE010000086.1 GCA_022402505.1 Fimbriimonadaceae bacterium
GACCTGGAGAAGGGAAGTCTGAAGGGCCTGAAGCTGGCCGCCCCCAGGGAGCTTTTCGGCGACGAGATCGACCCAGGGGTTGCGGCGGTGATGGCCGAAACCCGCCGCATCTTGGAGGCCGAAGGCGTGGAGTTTCGGGAGGTTTCCATCCCGTCCATCCGGTTGGGAGTGACCACCTACTACATCATCGCGCCGGCGGAAGCCTCCAGCAACCTCGCCCGGTTCGACGGAATCCGCTATGGACGCCGCATCGAAGAGGGAGGCCACAACGACGCCACCGCCGCCACAAGGGGTCGCCTCTTCGGCCACGAGGTCAAGCTGAGAATCATGGTCGGCACCTACGCGCTCAGCTCAGGCTACTACGACGCCTACTACCATCGAGCCCAGCAGGTTCGGGGGTTGATGGCGGAAGAGTTCAACCGGATTTTCGCCGAGTGCGACGCCGTCTTCAGCCCCGCCTGCCCGGTCCCCGCCTTCCGGCTGGGCGAGCTGAAGGATGACCAGATGGCCCTCAAACTGCTGGACTTCTGCACGATCCCGGCGAACATGGGCGGATTCCCCTCGATCTCTCTTCCCGCCGGGCTGTCGGCGGGGCTGCCGGTGGGAATGATGCTGACCGGGCCGGTGATGGGCGACGAGCGGCTTCTGCAGGCGGCCCGATCCATCGAGCGGGCCATGCCCCCTCTGCCTCGACCGCCGATACCCTGAACCGGACTCCTCATGCCCAAGCTGCCACCGGTTCAGGACCCCGAAATCCGCCGACGAGACCGTGATGTCTTCGTGGAGGAGCTCGTGCGTCCGCCGACGTCGGTCCTGGTGGCTTTGGTGGCGGTGCCGTTCATCTCGATGGGGTTCGGGGTGGCCTGGTGGCTGGGGCTCGCCGGATTGGGAGCGGCCGCCTGGCACGGCTGGTCGGCGTTTCAACGTTCGGTTTCCAAACGATTTCGCCATCGCCGCTTCAAGTATCTCTGGGAGAGCTGCGAGGACCGCCTGCGACGGCTGCACGAGGGAATGGACCGGCTCCGGGGAGCAAAGATCGCGGAACTGACCGAGCTGCCGAGGACCATCTCCGGCACGGCCGAGGCCCTTTACCTGGCCCTGAGGCGAGCCGACAACGCCCTCGACGAGATCCAGCGGAGCGAAGGTTGGAGGATCAGTCAGGTCGATCAGCCCGCGCCGCTGGCCCAGGATGCCCAGGCGGCCAAACTCTGGCAGGCAGCGACCGAGGCCACGGGCGAGTATCGGAAGCTCCTGGCCGGACTGACCGGCTCCATCGAGCGGACCGAAGCTCAGGCCGCACTCTTCACCGCCACCCTGGACACGCTGAGGGTCAAGATGCTGGGGCACCGCCTGGTCGGCCGGGCCGTCGAGGCGGAGAGTCTGGAGTTCATGCAGGCCCTGACCGAGGCCCGGATGCAGCTTGACGCCATCGACAAGGCTCTGGATGAATTGGAAATGACCCCCTTCCCGAAGCAGGTTGCGGTGATGTCGGACCCCAGGCAGGTGCTGGATCGAGAGGATTGGGAGAAGGAGCCCGATCTTCCGGCCGCGGCATCTGATTCGGAAACCGAAGAAATTCGGGAGGAGAATCGTTGAGGCTCACGGTTCGGTGTCCGGCCAAGATCAACACGTTTCTGGCCGTCGGACCTCCAGATGCCCGAGGCTGGCACCCTTTGCGATCTCATTTTCTCGCCGTTTCCTTGGCGGACGAGCTGACGGTCTCCCGGGGCGACGGAGAGCCGGGGTTCTTCTGCGATGATCCTTCGGTGCCCGAGTTGAACACGGTGACTAAGACGCTCCGGCTCGCCTCGGAAGCGGTGGATCTGAGCGGTTTTCGCTGGGAGCTGAAGAAGCGGATTCCGGTCGAGAGCGGCCTCGGCGGCGGAAGTTCCGACGCCGCCGGCGCACTCCGTGCCTGCCGTCGCCTCTTCCCCGAAGCCTTTCCCGACCATCTTCTTCGGGAGATCGCTCGGGCGGTCGGCTCGGATGTCCCCTTCTTTCTCGTCGGAGGCGCGGCTCGGGCCGAAGGGTACGGCGAGAGGCTGACTTCGCTGCCGGACCTGCCTTCGGTTCACCTGGTCTTGGCGCAGCCGAGTGTCGGCTGCTCCACGGTGGAGGCCTATCGAGCCCTTGATGCCAAGCCGCGAGACTGGAGGGAGTTTCCGGAAGACCCTCTGGAGCTCTACAACGACTTTGAACGGGTCGCTCCCTGCGGCAGCCTGGACCTTATCGAGCGACTGCAGATCATCGGGGCCTCCTCGGCTGGGCTGACCGGCTCGGGGTCGGCCGTCTTCGGGTTCTTCCCCGACGAGCAGACAGCCGGTCTTGCGGCCGATCGTCTGGCTTCCGAAGAGAAGTGCTGGACATTTGCCGGCCGAACCCTCACGCGGGAGGAGAGTCTATGGATGTCTTGATCCTGGCAGGCGGGAATGCGCCCGACGACCTGGCCGCCGTCGGTGGAAGCTCAGAGCGAGCCGGAATCAAGTACGGAAACCGAACCTTTCTGGAAGTCGTCCGTGAGGCGGTGGATGGGGTGGGGCGGATTGTCCAGGTGGGTGGACCGCCGGCGGAAGACGGCGTGACGGTGGAGGCCGGGCGGACCTTTGTCGAGAGCGTCGGGCGCGGCCTTGCGGCGGTCGAAGCCGATCAGGTCCTCATCGTCACCGCCGACCTGCCGTGCCTCCGCGCCGAGATGGTCTCACGCTTCCTGGAATCCTGCCCGGAAGCCGACCTCTGCTATCCGATCCTGAGGGCGGAGTCCTGCGAAGCAGCCTTTCCCGACATGGCTCGAACGACCCTTCGGCTGAGGGAGGGTCGGTTCACCGGCGGCAACCTCTCGCTGGTCCGCACCGAGGCCCTGCGACGCTTCGTGCCGCTCTTGGAACAGGCCTACGCCGCCCGAAAGAGCCCGATCCGTCTGGGCGGGATGGTCGGCTGGGGTCTGGTCGGCCGGCTGATCCTGGGCCGTCTCGCCCCGGCGACCCTTTCCATCGCCTCGCTGGAGGCCGAGATTGGACGCTTTCTGCGGGCGGATGTCCGGGCCGTCTTCTGTCAGGACGCCGAAATCGGAGCGGACATCGACACGGCCGAGCAGTACGTCCACGTCGAGTTCTACATCCTGGCCCTCGACGCGACGACCGAGCCGTTCTTTGCCGCGCTCGAGAGGGCCCGCGCGCGCGGCGTGACCGTGCGGGTGCTGAGCGACCACCTGATGAGCGTGCTCTCGTCAGCGCGGAAGGAGACTCTGGGCCGCCTCGCCGCAATGGGCGCC
>JAKRSE010000087.1 GCA_022402505.1 Fimbriimonadaceae bacterium
GCCTGAAGGTCTCCGTCGAAGACAAGAACAACAAGGAACTCAGCCTGAAGGACCTCGACGAACTGACGGGCGGAGACGACGGCCGCCTGGCACGCTCCGTCGGATTCTTCAACTGACCCGCAACGCCCTCTCCGGGACCTCGGCGAAAGCCGGACCCGGAGAGGGACCGACCCCACCATTTTCCATTCACCAAGCAAAACATCCATGGCCGACAGCAACCTGTTCGACAAGATCCGCATCGGAATCGCCAGCCCCAAGGAGATCCGCGACTGGAGCCACGGCGAGGTCAAGAAGCCGGAAACCATCAACTACCGGACCTTCAAGCCCGAGCGGGACGGACTCTTCTGCCAGCGCATCTTCGGCCCCATCAAGGACTGGGAATGCGACTGCGGCAAGTACAAGAAGATCAAGTACAAGGGCATCGTCTGCGAACGCTGCGGCGTGGAAGTCACCCGGACCAAGGTGCGCCGCGAGCGGATGGGCCACGTCGAACTGGCCGCCCCGGTCTGCCACATCTGGTTCCTGAAGGGCATCCCCAGCCCCCTCAGCCTCATCCTGGACATCTCGCCCAAGCAGCTGGAGAAGGTCATCTACTTCGCCAGCTTCATCGTGGTCGACCTGGACAAGGAGAAGATCGACGAGTACCTGCCCAAGATCACCGAGATCGTTGAGATCGAAAAGGCGAACCTGATGGAGCAGATGCGCCAGCTGGAGTTCGAATCGCTGGAAAGGCTGACCAACGAACTGCAGGAGAACGCCGAGGAATACATCGACGATTCGGTCGTGAAGGACCGGATGAAGAACGCCTACGACCGCATCCGGGCCGAGTTCCGCGATGCCGACGAGCGCATCCGAGACCTGGACATCGCCGTCGACCTCCTCAGCAAGCTGGAACTCCATCAGCTGATCGAAGAGGACAAGTGGCGCGCCATCAGCAAGATGCTGGACAGCGTGGGACGCCACCTGAAGCAGCACCTGGACGAGCTCGTCTCGGCCCGAGTCGGCGCCGACGCCGTGCAGGAGCTTCTCCGCCGACTCAAGCTGGACGAGATGGCCCGCGAACTCCGCCGTGAGATCCGCGAATCCACCAGCCAGAAGCGCGCCCGCGCCATCAAGCGGCTTGAACTGGTCGAAGCCTTCACCCTCTCCAAGTCCGACCCCGAGTGGATGATCCTGGAAGTCGTGCCGGTCATCAGCCCCGAACTGCGGCCGATGGTCCAGCTGGACGGCGGCCGATTCGCCACCAGCGACCTGAACGACCTCTACCGCCGGATCATCAACCGCAACAACCGACTGCGGAAGATCATGGAGATCCAGGCGCCGGAGTCGATCATCAACCACGAAAAGCGGCTCCTGCAGGAATCGGTGGACGCCCTGATCGACAACGGCCGACGCACCCGGCCCGTCGTCGGCAGCAACCAGCGACCCCTCAAGTCACTCAGCGACATGCTGAAGGGCAAGGACGGACGGTTCCGCAAGAACCTTCTCGGAAAGCGCGTGGACTACTCCGGCCGATCGGTCATCGTCGTCGGCCCTCATCTCAAGCTCCATCAGTGCGGCCTCCCCAAGGAGATGGCCCTCGAACTCTTCAAGCCCTTCGTCATGAAGTCGCTGGTCGATTCGAACGCCGCCCTGAACATCAAGCAGGCCAAGAAGCTGATCGAGCGGGCCAACTCGCGGGTCTGGGACGCCCTGGCCGAGGTCATCACCGAACATCCGGTGCTCCTCAACCGAGCCCCCACCCTGCACCGCCTCGGCATCCAGGCCTTTGAGCCGCTGCTGGTCGACGGCAAGGCGATCCAGCTCCACCCGCTGGTCTGCCACGCCTACAACGCCGACTTCGACGGCGACCAGATGGCCGTGCACGTGCCCCTGAGCCTCCAGGCCCAGGCCGAAGCGCGGTGCCTGATGCTCAGCACCCAGAACCTCTTCAGCCCGGCCGACGGCAAGCCCGTCGTCTCCCCGATCCAGGACATCGTTCTGGGCTGCTACAGCCTGACCTTCACCATGCGGAAGTCGGCCGAAGCGCTCGCCGAGAAGGAGCGACTGCACGCCGAGGACCCGGAAAAGAATCCGGCACCCTACATCTTCGGCAGCCGCGATGAGGTCCTCTTCGCCCTGGAAAGCCCGGGCAGCCAGACCCGCGTCCAGCTGAACGAGATGATCAAGGTCCGCCTCAAGCGGCCCGTCTTCCGGCCCTCCAGCGAGGTGGACTACCGAGACAGCGTCACCGGCAAGGAATACAAGCGGGTGATCGAGACCAATGAGTTCGAGGAGCAGGTCGCCCGGCTGGAAGAGATCCCGCAGGACTTCGAAACCTTCGTGGTCGCCACCACCCCGGGGCGGCTGGTCTTCAACTCGGTTCTTCCCTACCCGCTTCGAGACAGCGACAAGTACCTGCAGGTCGAACTGAGCAAGAAGGCGCTCTCCGAGGTGGTCAACACCTGCCATGAGACCGTCGGGCAGCAGGCGACCATCCGGCTCCTGGACGACCTCAAGGACCTCGGCTTCAAGTGGGCCACCAAGTACGGAATCAGCGTCGCGCTGACCGACATGGACCCGCCGACCCGCCGAGACGAAATCCTCGCCGAAGCCGACGCCCGGGCCACCAGCCACCTGACCCAGTACGCCCGAGGACTCAGCTCGTTCCGCGACATGCAGAACAACCTGACCCGGCTCTGGACGGACACCTACGACCAGATCGGCGACGCCATCCTGAAGACGATGAAGCAGGAGAATCCCCTCTCCATCATCACCGTCTCCGGCGCACGAGGTTCGGTAAAGCAGCTCTCGCAGCTCTCCGGAATGCGAGGACTGATGTTCAACCAGTTCAACGAGGTCATCCACGAGCTCCCCGTCCGAAGCTCCTTCCAGAAGGGCCTCTCGATGCTGGAGTTCTTCGTGACCACCCACGGCGCCCGGAAGGGTCTGGCCGACACGGCGCTGAAGACGGCCGACGCCGGCTACCTCACACGTCGTCTGGTGGACGTGGCGCAGGACATGACGATCGCCGAGGAGGATTGCGGCACGATCCTGGGCATCGACACGTCGGCGCTGAAGGAAGGCGAGGACGTCATCGAGCCGCTGGCCGAGCGCCTCGTGGGCAACGTGGCGGCCGAGGATGTGTTCGACCCGATGGAGCAGGACGAGGCCGGCCGGCCGCGTCTGCTGGTGGAAGCGGGGACGCTCATCTCGGAAGAGATGGCGCAGAGCATCGAGGACGCGGGCATCGAGACGGTACGTATCCGTTCGGTGCTCACCT
>JAKRSE010000088.1 GCA_022402505.1 Fimbriimonadaceae bacterium
GGCCTCAGGTGCGGTGTATGCAGCGAAACCACATCCGGCTCTTCCCGCCGGCCATGCGGGAACGGTCCTGGGAGAACTTCCGGAGGCAGGAGCGCTGGGGGCGGCAGAACGGCCTCGCCATCCTCACCTGGTGCGTCTGGGCGTTCCTCGTCTCCGTCGCGTTCACCCTCACCTGGCTGATATGCCTCGAGATGCTGAATCGAGGCCTTCTGGACGTCAGCCCAGAATCGCTCAGGAACGACTGAGGGCGATCCTGAGGGCCCGGAGGTGCGGGGCAGGCATCGGCGGCAGGGCTTCGAGGGGATGAAGCTGGGTTCCGTCGGGCGCATCGGAACCCACGGTGATGCGAGCCGAGATCCGGTGTCGGGTCACGGTGAAGCGAAGATCCGGCCGTTCCGGCGGCTCGACCTGGGTCCAGGGGAGCACCCAGAGTCCGTTCCACCATTCGTCCGGGCCGGCGGGTCGGAGGGCGACTCGGCCGTCCTCCAGGGGCACCGCGATCTCGTGGCCGATGGTGACGAAAGCGGGCTTCTCCTTGGGCCCCGGACATTCCGCCTGGACCCCCTGCCTCAGAGCCTGGCACCAAGCCTGGACCGGACAGAAGAGGCACCGGGGGTTGGCGGGAGTGCAGACGGTCGCTCCCAGCTCCATCAAGGCCTGATTCCAGGCTCCCGGATCGCCTGATTCCATGACCGAGGCGGTCCAGTCCCACGCTTCCGGCTCCAGGCGGTTGGCGGGCTCGGGGCGGGCATGGAGCCGGGCGAAGACCCTCACCACGTTGCCGTCCACCAACGGCGCCAGAATCCCCTGGCTGATCGAAGCGATGGCGGCCGAGGTGTACCTGCCGATGCCGGGCAGTCGCTGCCACCCCTCCACCGAATCAGGAAAGCCGGATTCGGCAACCGCCTTGGCCGCTGCATGGAGGAGGCGCGCTCGGCGGTAGTAGCCGAGGCCCTGCCACATCTCCAAGACGGCCTGCTCCGGGGCCTCCGCCAGGCTGTCCACGGTGGGAAAGCGGCGCATCCATCGTTCCCATGCGGGCAGGATGGCGGCCACGGTGGTCTGCTGGAGCATGATCTCGCTGATCCACACCGGGTAGGGGTCGGGATTCAGCCGCCAGGGCAGGTCCCGAGCCTCGGCGCGGTACCAGTCGAGGAGCGCGGCCTGGAACTCAGTCGGCAAGCCGAAGATCCCGCAGGGCCTGGATCGGATCGGCCGCCGAGGTCAGCGCCCGGCCGATGACCAGGTAGTCCGCCCCGGCCTCGAGGGCGTCCTTTCCGTCGCCGACCCGGGTCTGATCCTGCAGATCTCCTCCCCGCGGCCGGATGCCCGGCGTGACGAGGATGGATTGGGGCAACTCGCGGCGAAGGAGGGGGCACTCTTCCACCGAGGTGATGACGCCGTCCAACCCGACCCGGACTCCGAGCCTGCTGAGGGCCAGCATATGGCTCTCGACCGTTCGGCCGACGCCCAGGTAGTCGGTGAGGTCCTTCGGGGAGAGCGAGGTGAGAACCGAAACACCCATGATGAGGGGGCGACGGTCTTCGCTGAAGGCGGCAGCCTCTTCGACCGCCGCGCTGATCATCGCCGGCCCGCCGCTGAGATGCAGGGTGAGCATCCAGACTCCGGCCCGGGCTGCCTCTCGGACGCCGACCGCAACCGAGTTGGGGATGTCATGGAACTTAAGGTCGAGGAAGATCCGCTCGGCGCCGGCCTCTCGCAGACGGTCCAGCAGGCCGAGGCCGTGGGGCAGAGTCAGGCCGTGGCCGACCTTGTAAGCCCCGACAAAGTCCTTTGTCCGCCTGATTGTCTCCAACGCTTCGGTCAGGTCGCCCGTGTCCAGAGCGCAGATCAGCCGGCGGCGCGTGCCTGAATCCATGCTCCCAGTGTAGCCCCGGCGACCGGGGTTTCATTGCGGAATGGATCACGGGCTGCTCCTCATCGACGGACGGATGTTCGGGGGGCCGTGCGACCAGGGGATCGGCAAGGGCGTCTCGGTGAATCCCTGGTCGGGCTCGGTGGCCGGCACCTGGGCGGAGGCCGGACCCGAGGAGGTCGAGGCGGCAGTCGCGGCCGCTTGGCGGGCGTTCCCGGCGTGGCGATCCACCCCTTCGGCCGAGCGGTCGAGCCTGCTCCGCCGGATCGCCGCCCTCGGCCGGGAACGGCGCGACCTGTTGGCCGACCTCATGGTGCGGGAGATCGGCAAGCCGATCTCGGCGGCCCGCGCCGAGCTTGACCGGGCCTGGATCACCCTGGAACTGGCGGCAAAACGATGCGGCGGGCCGGAGGCGATTCGGGAGGTCGATCCCGGCCCTGACCCCAGAGGAGACCAATGGCGCATCACCGCCCGTCGCGAGCCGCTGGGTCCCGTCTTCGCCATCACGCCCTACAACTGGCCGTTCAATCTGTGCGCCCACAAGCTGGCGGCGGGTCTGGCGGCAGGCTGCACCCTGGTCGTCAAAGGGTCGGAAAAGTCCGGACTTTGCCACTTGGAGTTCGGCCGGCTGATCCACGAAGCCGGGTGCCCGCCGGGGGTCGTGAACTTCATCCAGGCGATGCCGAGGGACGCCGAAGCCGGGCTGGCCGACCCCCGCATCCGGGGCGTCTCGTTCACCGGGTCGGACCGGGTGGGATGGATGCTGAAGGGACGGCACCCGCAGAAGAAGTGGCTCCTGGAGCTTGGGGGCAATGCCTTCGGGTTCGTGATGCCGGGAGCCGATCCGGCCCGGGTCGCCCGAGAGGCTGCCCAGTCGGCATTTCTCTACGCGGGGCAGATCTGCATCAGCCTGCAGACCCTGCTGGTCCACTCGGCGGTGTACGACGAGGTCCGCGAGCGGCTGGCGGAGGAGGCCGCCTCTTTTCCCTCCGGCGACCCCTCCCGAGAGGAGGTCCTCTGCGGGCCGGTGATCGATCGGGAGGCGGCCGACCGGATCGAGGCACTGTTGCAGGGAGAGAGGGTCCTGGTCGGAGGCGAGCGCAACCACGGCTTCATCCGTCCGGCTCTGGTCGAGCTTTCGGACCCCGGCTCCCGCCTAGCGACCGAGGAGGCGTTCGGCCCGGTTCTGGCGCTCTCGCGGATCGAATCGCTGCAAGAAGGGATCAGCCGGGTGAATCAGGGCCGATACGGACTTCAGGCGGCGATCTGGACCGACCGAGCCGACGAGGCCGACCGGGCCTTTGATGAACTGGAAGTGGGAGGACTCATCGTCAACGGCCCGCCGACGACTCGGTTCGACGCGATGCCTGAC
>JAKRSE010000089.1 GCA_022402505.1 Fimbriimonadaceae bacterium
TTTGGGGTGCCGGCCGTAGAAGACCTTCATCAGAGTCAGGCCTTTGGCGGGGAGCACCACGGGCCTTTGTCCTGCAGGATGGGTTCGAAATCGGAGAAGGTCGTCCAGGGTCTGTTCGTCCCGGGCTCCTCGGCCGATTTCCCAGAGCGCCCCGCTGATCCGTCTCATCATTCCCCGCACGAATGCGGTTCCGATGATGTCGATGCGCACTTCGTCGCGGACCCGGCTCACCTGCAGGCGATGGAGGGTTCGGACGGTGTTCATCTCGGGGGGGACCAGCTGGCTGAAGGCGAAGAAATCGTGTTCGCCCGTCAGTCGCTGGGCCGCACGGTTCATGGCTTCCGCGTCGAGTCGTCCGTGGTGCTGGTGGCAGAACCTGGCTCTTCTCGGGTCGCGGAGTCCGGTTTTGATGGCGTATCGGTACCATCGGCGGTCGGCCCAGAATCTCGAGTGAAACTCGCTCGGCACGGCCTCGGCCTTCACGACGGAGATGTCGGAAGGGAGGGCCATGTTCAGGGCTTTGGGCCAATGGCTCAGAGGCATGGGGTTGCGGGTGTCGAAGTGGACGACCTGTCCCCGTGCGTGGGCGCCGCCATCGGTGCGGCTGGCTCCGGTGATCTCGTTTTCCTCGCCCGAGACCCGGCGAATGGTGTCTGTCAAGATTCCGTGGACCGTGCGGGTCCCTTTTTGGGCGGCGAAGCCGCTGAAGTCGGTGCCGTCGTAGGCGACGGTCAGTTTGATTCGGCGAAGGTCAGTCGACAAGTTCCAGGACGGCGGTTTCGGCCGCATCGCCCCGTCGGGTGCCGGTTCGGGTGAGCCGGGTGTAGCCGCCCTTTCGGTTCTTGAACCGGGGGGCGACATTGTCGAAGAGGTGGGCGACGAGGTCTTCGCCGTTGATCAGGTTTCGTTCCTTCAGGATCGCCAGCTTTTCCAGATCGGTCTTGCCGGCGAGGGCCTTCGTCGGCTTCTCGCTGGAGCTGCTGTGGCCGACGAGGACCTTGCGGGCCTGGCGTCGTGCCGTCAGGGTGTCGTCCTTGGCGGTGGTGATGAGCTTTTCGACCAGTCGTCGGAGCTCCTTGGCTCGTCCGAGGGTCGTGTGCACGTAGCCCACCCGGATGAACTGTCGGGTGAGGTTGGTGAGCAGGGCGAGGCGCTGGTCGTGCGGGAGGCCCAGCTTGCGTCGGTCAATCTTGTGGCGCATGGTCGTGGTGCGGGGTCAGACTCGGGATCGCCCCCGGATCAGTCTTCGTCCTCTTCGTCGTCGTAGTCGGAGGGGATGAACCCGCCCCGGCTGAGCTTCAGGTCGATTCCGTGTTCGGCGAGCTTGTCCTTGACCTCGCCGAGAGACTTCTTGCCGAAGCCGCGGATTCCGATGAGATCGGCTTCGCTCACCGTGGCGAGCTGGCGGAGGGTCAGGAGGCTGGCCCGTCGAAGGCAGTTGAAGGTTCGCTGGGAGAAGTCCAGCTCTTCGATCTTGATTTCGGGGATGTGGCTGAGTTCGGTCGCCTCGACTTCAGGCAGCTCGATCTCCGGTTCGTAACCCGCCTCGCCCAGGTCGAAGAACATACGGAAGAACTTGTCCAGGATGTGGGCGGCCTGGGTGACGGCGTCGTTCGGCGGAACGGAGCCGTTGGTCCAGACTTCCAGAACCAGGCGCTCGTAGTCGGTTCGGTTGCCGACTCGGGTCTGTTCGACGATGTAGTTGACCTTCTTGACCGGGGTGTACTGGGTTCCGACCGGGATCAGGCCGATTACGCCTCGGTACTGTTCGTGCCGGTCCGGCAGAACGTAGCCCGTGCCGCTGCCCAGGTAGAGCTCGGCGTTCAGAACGTCGTTGGCCGAGTTGATGGTCGCCAGGTAGCAGTCGGGGTTCACGACTTCGACGCCTTCGGGGCAGACGATGTCGGCGCCGGTGACCCGGCCGCTCCCCTTCACTTCCAGCTTCAGGATGATCTCGTCCTCGGCGGCCAGATCGGGCGACACTCGGACGGCGAGCTCCTTCAGGTTAAGGATGAACTCGGTGGCGTCCTCCTTCAGTCCGGGGATGGCCTGGAACTCGTTGAAGACCCGCTCGATGCGGATGGCCGTGACCGACCACCCCTGGATGCTGGAGTACAGCACTCGGCGCAGGGCGTTGCCCAGGGTGTTGCCGTAGCCGCGCTCGAGCGGCTCCAGCACGATCTTCCCGTAGGTTTCCGTGAGTTCGAGGGTTTGAATCTGAGGCATGGTACTGGTGAGAAGAGAGACCGAAGGGTCAGACGCGCCGCTTCTTGGGCGGGCGGCATCCGTTGTGGGGGACCGGCGTGACGTCTCGGATCGACTTCACTTCCAGGCCTCGGGCGTGCAGCGACCGGACGGCCGTCTCGCGTCCTCCGCCGGGTCCGCAGATGAAGACATCAACGGTCTCCATGCCGTGGAGCTTGGCCTTTTCGACCGCCTTTTCCGCCGAAAGCTGGGCGGCGAAGGGAGTGCCCTTGCGGCTGCCCTTGAACCCGACCTGGCCGGCGCTCGCCCAGCACAGGGCGTTGCCGTTGGGGTCGGTGATGGTGACGATGGTGTTGTTGAAGGTGGCGTGGATGTAGGCGTGGCCGTGTCCGACCTGCCGCTTCTCCTTGACCTTGCCGCGAACCTGCTTGCGTGCCATGGTGTGTCTCTGCCCCTCTCCTTACTTCTTCGCCTTCTTCTTGCCGGCGACGGTCTTGGCCTTGCCCTTTCGGGTGCGGGCGTTGGTCCGGGTGTTCTGTCCACGGGTGGGCAGGCCGCGCTTGTGGCGGAGTCCGCGGTAGCAGTTGATCTCGAACAGTCGGCGGATGTTGCTGTAGATCTCTCGGCGGAGGTCGCCTTCGATCACGCAGTCTTCATCGATGATGTTGCGAAGCTGGAGGACCTCCTCGTCGGTCAGGTCGCGGACCTTGGTGCGGGGGTTGAGCCCGGCCTTGGCCACAACTTCAGACGCGACCTTGGGCCCGATTCCGTAGATGCTCTGCACGGAATAAAAGACCGCCTTGTCGCGGGGGAGATCAACGCCAGCAATGCGTGCCATTCAGTTCTTCTTGCTCCTGGTCTGCCTTGGGGGTCCCTGTTTCAGCCCTGCCGCTGCTTGTGCTTGGGATTCTCGCAGATGACGCGCACGACGCCTTTGCGCTTGATGACCTTGCACTTCTCGCAGATTTTCTTAACGCTGGCTCGTACCTTCATCTGGTCCTCACTGCGACGCATTCGGGCTTCCTCATGCGTC
>JAKRSE010000090.1 GCA_022402505.1 Fimbriimonadaceae bacterium
TGATCCAGCATGCGGGCCGGAACATCCTGGTGGATGCCGGGGGAAGGTCCGGGTCGCTGAGCCTGGGCGAGCGGCTTGCGGTGCCTGAGCTCCGACGCCTTGGAGTCCGACGGCTCGATCTGATTCTGATCACTCACCCGGACCTTGACCATGCCGGCGGACTGGCGGGAGTCGTTCGCCGGATGAGGGTCGGCCAGATCGCCTCGCCGGCCCCCTTTGCCGATCGCCCCGAGCTCCGGGAGGCGGGACGGCCGGTTCTGCCCCTGGCCTCCTCCGGCTCGATGGAATGGGGCGGAGCGGAGCTGATGTGGCGATGGATGCCGGCGGACCCCGACGACAACGCCGGATCCCTGGTCGTCCGGTTCCGCGCGGGCGCCGGCAGCGTGGTGTTGACGGGCGACGCTCCCATCGAGGTGGAGGAGAGGCTGATTCCCCTGGAAGACTGGTCGGCGCAGATCCTCAAGGCAGGCCACCACGGCAGCCGGGCATCCACGGGCGCCGCCTGGCTGGAGGAGGTCCGACCAGAGTGGGTCGTGATCTCGGCAGGCCGGACCAATCGCTACGGACACCCCCATCCAGAGACCCTGGAACGAATCGTGGCCGCCGGCGCCCGCCCGGCCCGCACCGACCGAGACGGAACTCGGGTGTTCCGCCTGACACCGAAAGGATTTCAGCCCTGATCTTGGAGTCGCCGGAACATCTCCAGCTTCTCCGAGAGGCTCTGGATCTCGCCTGCAAGCATGGCCGACGCCTCTTCATCTCGGGCGACGACCTCGGGGTTCGCCTTCTCCCGGAAGGCCGGCGACGCGAGCCGCTTGTCCAGCTTTTCCTTCTCGACTGACCGTTTGGTGATCTCCTTTTCAAGCCGGGCGATCTCCACCGAAGGCTCGACCAACCCTTTGGTTGGAAGATGCAACTGCAGCCCTCCGACAACAGCCGTCACCGAGGTTTCGGATGGTGCAGTTTTCACCAAATGGTCAAACCATGCTTGAGTCCGGACGACTTCCTCCCCTCCCCTGAGGTCCCCTTCGAAGAAGGCCGTCTGCAGATTCTTCATCGGGGCCGCGCCCAGGTCGGCTCGAAGGGCCCGGAGGGCTCTCGCAGCCGAGAACCAGAGATCGACCTGAGCCTCCGCCTCGTCATCGATCAGGCTGGGATCGGCGATGGGCCAGCTGCGGGCCGCCAAGAAGCCCGAGTCCGTATGGGGCAGATGAGCGGCGAGTTCGTCGGTGATGAACGGCGTGATGGGGTGGAGCAGTCGGAAGAAGACCTCGAGGGAGTGCACCAGAACCCACTGCGGCACGAACCGCTGATCCGGGTCCCGAAGTCGGGTCTTCTTGACGACCTCGATGTACCAGTCGCAGACGTCATCCCAGAAGAACGAGGTGAGGGCCTGGCAGGCTGCCTGAAAATCCCGGGATTCGATGCCGTGCGTGACCTTCGTGACCGTCTTCTGAAGCCGACTGAGGAGCCAGCGATCCACGGGCTCGAAGGACTCGGGGCGTCGGCCTTCGTAGCCGTCCAGATTCATCAAGACGAACCGAGTGGCGTTCCAGACCTTGTTGCTGAACGCCCGACCTTCCGCGTTCCTTGAAGGCCCGTATCGCAGCGCCTGATTCTGTCCAGACTGGCTCAAGAGGGCATAGCGCAGGGCATCTGCGCCGGACTCTCGGATCACATCCATCGGATCAACCCCAGTGCCGAGGCTCTTGCTCATCCGCTCGCCCTTCTCATTGACCACCGTGGCGTGGATGATCACTTCGTCGAATGGGTGGCTGCCGGCCTGATCGAGCCCCATCATCGCCATGCGGGCGACCCAGAGGAAGAGGATGTCCCGGGCGGTGACCAGGGTCGTCGTCGGGTATCGCCGCTTGAGATCTTCACCGCCGTCGGGCCATCCCAGCGTCACGAAGGGCCAGAGCCCCGAGCTGAACCAGGTGTCCAGAACATCCTCCTCCTGGCGCACCACCGGGCGGCCCAGCTTCGCCTCTGCCGCCTCTTTGCTGGTGGCGGCCACCGGGGTTCCGTCCTCCGCGTAGTAGACCGGAATCCGGTGACCCCACCAGAGCTGGCGGCTGATGCACCAGTCGCGGATGTTGTCCAGCCAGTCCAGACTGATCTCGCCGAATCGTTCGGGCACGAAGCGGATGCGGCCGTCGCGGATCGCCTGGCGAGCAGGTTCGGCAAGCTCGGTCTGACGGACAAACCACTGTTCGCTGGCAAGAGGTTCGACGGGCTGTCCGCTTCGCTGGCTGAGGATGATCGGAATGGTGTGCGGCTCCTCCCTGACCAGGAAGCCTTGCTCCCGCAGATCGGCGACGATCCGCTTTCGTGCCTCCACCCGGTCCAGCCCGGCATAGGCTCCTCCTTCGGCGGTGATCCTGGCCTGGTCGTCGAAGAGGATCAGGGTCGGTAGACCGCACCTTCGGCCCACTTCGAAGTCGTTGGCATCGTGGCCCGGGGTGATCTTGACGGCTCCGGTCCCGAACTCGGGGTCGGGATAGGTGTCGGAGACGAGGGGAATCTCGCGATCCGTGAGAGGCAGTCGGATCATCCGGCCAACCAACCCCTCGTAGCGCTTGTCGCTGGGATGAACGGCCACCGCGACATCGGCCAGCATCGTCTCCGGGCGCGTGGTCGCGATGATCACCTCCCCGCTCCCATCGGCGAACGGATAGCGGACGTGATAAAGGGTCCCCGCGATGTCCTTGCGCTCGGTTTCGATGTCACTGACGGTCGTCTTGAGGATCGGATCCCAGTTCACCACCCGGAGACTTCGGTAGATCAGGCCGCGGTCGAACCAGTCGATGAAGACCTTGAGGACGGCGTCCACGTAGTGGTCATCGAGGGTGAACTGGAGGCGGTTCCAGTCGTAGGCGCATCCGAGTGCGCGAAACTGTCGGAGGATGGTGTCCCCGCTCTCGGCACGCCACTCCCAGACCCGCTGGACGAAGGCCTCGCGGCCGAGATCCAGAGGATTGATTCCTTCGGCTCGGAGCTTCTTGGCGACGACGCTCTGGGTCGCGATTCCGGCGTGATCCTGGCCGGGGACGATGAGGACACTCTTGCCGCGCATCCGCTCGAATCGGCCGATCGTGTCTTGAAGGCTGTGGTTCAATGCGTGCCCGATGTGGAGCGACCCGGTGATGTTGGGCGGCGGAATCGCGATCGTGAAGACCGGCTTGGCCGGGTCGGGGTCGGCCTCGAACAGTCCGGCTTCCTC
>JAKRSE010000091.1 GCA_022402505.1 Fimbriimonadaceae bacterium
GCCCTGCCTGGAGTAGACGTCTTCCAGAGCCGCCAGCGTCGGTTCGTACTTCTGGCAAAGGGGGCATGTGACGCTCGAAAGGGCGATCACTGTCGCCCGCGCCCCGGGGACCGGCGCCTGGACGTTCACCCCCGAGATCGAGATCCCCACGAGACCTTGCGGGATGGATCCCACGTTGGTGGACGAGGCCGAGAGCGTCTCCGACTGACGGCTTTGGGAAGGCACCCCGAATGCGCCCAGGCCAAGGACAGCCGCACCTGCCAGGAGCAAGAAGAAGCTCTTCACCGACCCCTCCAGCTGCAATCCTTCTGCCCGAAAAACCTGGTTCGGCTCACCCGATGAACCTGCATCCCAGAGAATGACGGCTCATCCGACGCCCGGTTCACTCCCCCCCAAAGAATGGGCTCGATGCAGACTCGGGTGCGTTCATGCTCTCCTACTGCTTTCGCCCACCCGGCAGGGGCGCCCCAGCCCGTCGCAGGCCAGGTACAGGAGCATCTGAAGCCACCCGCATCCCAACCTCCTGCCGATCGACCGCTTCGGTTGCCGACCGGAGCATCGCGACAGCCGCCAGGGCGGGGCGGCGAGTGAGCGGCTGCCGCTGAGATCGGATGGAGCCTCCTCCGGCTCAACGCGAAAGAGTGTGACCGGGCCCTAAGGCAGTCCCAGAGCCGCCTTCGCCGCGTAGGTGGACTGGCGCCAGCTGTCGGTGTCGGCGGCTCGGTCGTAGTCGTTGGCGTCGGGCTTGGTGAATGCGTGGGCGCGGAGGTTGTAGGCGACGACTCGGAAGTCGGCGCCTGCCGCCTCCATCTCGTCCAGAAATCCGTTGAACTGAGCCCGCGGCACGACCGGGTCGCGCAGGGCGTGGAAGATCAGGATCGGCGCCTTCACCTCGCCGGGCTTGGCCGGAAGGGTCGTCGCCAGACCGCCGTGAAAGCTGATCGCCAGCCGAACCGGCGCGCCGGCCCGGGCGAATTCCAGAGCCGCCGCCCCGCCGAAGCAATAGCCCATCACCGCCACATTCGTCTTGTCACGAGTGCGAATCCGCTCGGCGGCGGCGTCGTAGGCCGCCTGAACGCGCTTCCGAAACATCGGCCGATCCGCGTAGAACATCCCCGCCAAACGGGCGTTGTCGGCCGTCGACTTCGGCACGTCGTCCACCCCATAGATGTCCACCGCCAGGGCCGGCACCTTCCACTCTTCGGCCACCTGTCGGGCCCGAGCGATCTCGTAGTCGTTCACCCCGTCCCAATCCGGCAGGATCAGCACGAGCCCGGCGGGAACGGCCCGAGAGCGCGGCATGACCAGGCGGCCCTCCAGCTTCACGTCGCCGTCGGTGTAGGCGAAGGGGGTCACGGGGAGCGCCTGGGCTTCGACGGAGATCAGGGCGGCGAGGGCGAGAACCATGCCTCCTTCCACGCCGCCGGAGGCCCGGTCGTCGGCAGAATCAGACCGGAAAGAGCAGACGGTTCAGAGTCGAGAGCAGTCCGGACTCAAGAACATCCACGTCGGCCTCATCCAGCAGGCTCCCGATGTTCGAGAGCAGCCGCGAGCCGACCGAGGTTCGGATCATCAAGGCCTGGTCGGCCGAGCCGCTCGTCCAGAACCGCCGATTCGCCGCCAGATTCACCTGGGACCACTCGCACCGAGCCTGCAGGTACCAGATCGCGAGGGCTTCGTAGAGCTCGGCCGTCGCCTCCGGGGTCCCGACCATCTGGATGTGCATGTTCAAGTCGTCCAGGCTCTGATGCAGGTGCAGCCGGGCTCGGGCGCGGGCGTCGGAGTCGACCTCCGGCCATGCGGCCGTCACCGCGTCGATCTCGGCATCCAGATCGAAGCGGTTGACCACGGCCTTCAGGCGGAGGGCGAGACTCATGCTTGACACGGTCTACGAAGCCGGAGTCACCGGCGGCGGCGAAACTCTGGGACCGGCGCCGCGAATCTCCGGTCACTCCGAGAGCGGCCGGCTGATGAAGGTCTCCACCGCCGGATCGATCGCCTGAGCGGCAGCCCGGGCCTGGGCCGCCTGAGCCTCTTCCCGGAGGCCCAGCAGGTGGCAGAGGTGAGCCTTCAGCGCCCAAAACGCCTGCAGTCGGCCCCCCTGCTCCACCTCGCCCAGTTCCCGCAGAGCGGAGGCCGGGCCTTCGACCTTCGCCAGAGCGGCGCATCTTGCGATCCTGGCCCCCACCGAGGGCCGGACGGCGATCAGCTCGTCGTAGAAACTCAGGATCACCTCCCAGCCCGGGCGTCCGGTCGCAACCCGGGAAACGTGGGCCGACTGGATCGCCGCCTCCCACTGCCGAGGCCCGGGGGCCTGAAGGCGTCCGGCCCGATGCAGGAGATCTTCGCCCCGCACGATGAGGTCCCGAGACCACTTGGCCGGATCCTGATGGTCGAGGGGAATGTAGCCTCCGTCCGGGTCACGGCGCGCCGGCCGTCTCGCCTCGATCAGGTGGAGAAGGGCCGCGAGCCCGAGGGCCTCCGGCTCCTTCGGACAGAGCCCGGCCAGGGTGGATGCCAGGTCCAGCGCCTCCCGCGCCAAGGCATCCTGTTCCCGGTCGCCCGGCTGCTCCCATCCCCGAGCCGCCGCCGCATAGACCGCCTCCAGGATCGCCGGAAGGGCCGCGCGAACTTCGGCGTCGCCCAGGTCTCGGACGGCTCCGCCACGCAGCTTCCGCTTGGCCCGGACCAGCCGCTGAGCCGTCCGCTCTTCTCGCTCCAGGCAGGCATCGGCGATCTGACGGGCGGTCAGTCCCTGAATCAGCTGGAGCATCAGGCCCGTCTGCTCGTCGGTCGAGAGTCGGACATCGGCGCAGATCATGAACAGCCGCAGCCGTTCATCGGCCTGGTCTTCCGCCTCCGGGGCCTGAGGATCGCGGTCCTCCAGTGGCTGAAGCCTCCCCTCTCGTCGGCGTCGATCGAGATGCAGCCTTCGGGCGGTGGTCAAGAGCCACCCGGTCGGGCTTTCGGGCATTCCGGACTTCGGCCAGAGCTCCGCCGCCCGCGCGACCGCCTCGGCGAGGGCGTCTTCCGCATCTTCAATCGGCCCGCCCTGCCGCAGGAGCAGGGCGAGAATCCGAGGTCGGGCCTCCGAGAGGGTGGCTTCGAGCCGGGTCATTCGGCGGCGGGGGCCATGATCGGCCGAATTTCCACCGATCCGGCTCCGGCACAGG
>JAKRSE010000010.1 GCA_022402505.1 Fimbriimonadaceae bacterium
CATGCTTGATACCAGCCGACCGGTACAGATCGAGGATCGGCTTGATGGACTCTCTGTTCGTGGGATTCAGCTGGAGGTCAAAGGTGTTGCCCAGATTGAAGCCGGAGGCCATCTGGGCGTTGATCTCCGCCGCCGAGATGGAAGCGGTCGCCGATGCCGTCGCCTGTTCAACACCGGGAGAGGGGGCACACGAAGCGGTCGCCAGGCAGGACAGCGCGAGGACCGCCGAAATGGCCGGGCTCATGCCGCCACTCTACCGACTCGCCGGCCAAGCGCACCCAAGAGGATCAGGCCCGAAGCTCGAGACAGCGGGGGTACAGCCTCTCCCACGGAATCAGATCGTCCAGGCTCGAATCCCAGGCGGGCGTGGGCGGGGGCAGGCGGCGGACCAGAACGGCGATCGGCTCGATGAGGCCGGCTTCGCCCGAGGAATCGACCCGAAGCCAGGGGTCATCGGTCAGCAGGGTCACGTCGAGATCGCCCTCGGCAAACTCCAAAGTGGCACGAAACATCCGGCCATCCAGAAGCCAAAGGAGCCTTCGGCGTCCGCCCGACCCCGGCAAGGTGCACTCGCCGTGGGTCAGCCGTGGGGCGAGCCGCTGGCGACCGAGCCTTACCGAATGGATGCGGCGCTGATCCGCCAGGCGGAGATGGAGGGCCATGTCGAGCTTCTCCAGAGGCAAGGCCCGTGCCGGCCCGGCCCGGAGAATCTGCTGGGATTCACTCCAACAGGAACCGCTCGGCCAGAACGAGGGCGGCGAAGTCATCGACCGGCTCTGGGGGGACGAGCATGGTGGACGGGAGCAGCCGCCGCCAGCCCTTCTTGCCGTGGTGCCGCCAGTAGCGGGCCCGGGCTTCGACCGTCGTGTTCCGCTCGTCCACCGAGAGCACCGCCCGCCCTTCAGCCGCCTCCCGCAGCCTCGGAACGAGTTCGGATGAGTGGGTGCCCGCGCCGACCACCAGCACGTCGAACTCGTCCTTGGCGCGTGACTCTTCGACCAGCTCCACCACGCCTTCGGGGGGAACAATCCGCCGCCAGAGAATCTCCAGACGGGCTCCCTCCGCCCGGCGGGCCAGCACCACGCCGACCTTCCGAGACCCTGGATCGAGGGCGAGGACGTTCTTCGTCGAACGAGGGTCCAGGATCATCGCAGCCGGAAGTCCACCTTCAGGGCGTCGCCCGCCCGGGTCTCCACCTGGGCCAGGAACTGCACGCGGACCAGGGCTCCACGCTCCTTCACCTGCTTCACCATGCGGAGAATCGCCTCGCGGGGCATCTCTCCCAGCGGAGCGGCCGCTCCCTGAGCAGGGATCAGCCCGCGGCGCAGAACGACGTCTCTGAGTTCGGTCTGGGCGAACTCCGCGACCCGACCGGCGATCTCGTTCTCGGTCAGCCGTCCATCCAGTCGGGTGGTGGCCAGGACCTCGCCGGGACGGAAGACGATCGGGTTCCGGTAGACGATCGCATCCAGCGGGACGAACTCCTGCTCGAAGCTGTTCACCAGGGCCCGAAGGATGAGTACCGTGGGTTCGGGGTTGCCTGCCAGCCGAAGCACCAGGCTCTCCTGCTGGCGGTCGGCGGAGGCCTCGCGCAGGTCGATGAACTGGGCGGGAGGGAGCCCGGGCGAGATCGGCCGTGCGCCACGGTCCAGGGCGGCGACCCGCGCCTTTTGGATGGCGGCATTCAGGATCTGGCGAGCCTCGGCCTGGGTCAACTGGGGAGGAACTGCGAGGCGGGTCAGCTCGTCGCCCCGGCCGATGACCATTCGGCTGACTCGGGCGGCCTGGCCCAGAGCCATCAGGGCGACCGCCTCCTGCTGCACGGCGGTCAGCCTGCCGCTCACGTTGTCCAGCTCGGCCTCCGCCGCAACCAGCTCCTGCTGAGCAGCCTCCAGTTCGTCCAGGGTTCGGCGAAGCTCGGCCCTCTGGTCCAGCGAGGTCTTTTCGAACAGGGCCGAAAGCTCGTCCAGGCTCTTCTTGAACTCGGTGACTTCCGCCTGAAGCCCGTTTCGCGCCTTCTCCAGGGTGTCTCGTTCCCGTTCGAGGGCCGTGTTGGCGAGGGTCAAGCGGAGGTTCTCGGCATTGATCGTGGCGCTGTCGAGCCGAGCCTTTTCAGCCGACTTTGTCTGGTCGTCCACCTGCTTTCGCGTGGCGGCGAGGGTCTGGCGGGCACGGGCGACCTCCCCGGTCAGCGAGGTCACGCGGGTCTGCCGAGCCTGAATGTCTCGGGTCAGCCGCTTCTGGGTGGCGTCGAGGTCCTTGTTGGCAGCCGCCAGCCGTCGGTTCTCCTCTTCGGTCGACTTGACCTTCTTCTCTTCAGCCGTGAGCCTGGCGCGGACCCGGCCGATCTCAGCCTCCGCTTCCGCCCTCGCCTTCTGGGCGGCTTCGAGGGCCTCTCTCTCTCGGTCCTGCTGCCGGCGGAGATCCACCAGCTGCTCGCGGGTCCGGTTGCCGGTGAGGATCCAGGTGCGGACGGGTTCGGAGACGGCAGCGAGGAAGAGGACCACGGCCAGGGTGCCCATCGAGCCGGCGAGAATGGTGACGAGTGCTGCCGTGTGCTTCGGTCGAAGGCCTCCGAGCTTGAGCCGCTTCTTGCCGATTCGACGGCCGATGAGGTCTCCCAGCCAGGCGACGACGCCTGCCAGAAGGATCATCAGGCCGACAAAACCGATGCTCAGCGGATCCATCAGAAACTCTCCTCTCCCCTCAACGCTTCGGCAGGCCTCAACGATTCCTCAGCCAGATCAGGAAGCCGGCGGCTCCCAATCCGCCGATGATCGGAGCGAAGCTCGCCGCCCAGGATGGCAGCGCCCCGCCCTGGGCCGCAATCGCCATCACGTTGGTGACCAACATGTACCAGAAGATGATGATGACCGAGAGCCAGAATCCGCTGGCGGTGGTGGTTCGGTGGCTCCGGATGCCGAGCGCCGCCCCGACCAGCCCGAAGACGATCGCCGCCATCGGCAGGCTGAGCTTGTTGTAGAGTCCGAACTCCCAGTTGGCGATGTTCTTTCGATCCGGCGAGGCCTTCCGCTTCTCCTGCTCGATCAGCCGCTGGATCTGCTCGACGGAGAGGGCGTCCGGGTCGCGGATGTCCTGAAGGTAGAGGTCTTCAGGGGTGAACTTGGGCTTCGGGAGTCCGGCGGGCCAGGCGCCTTCGGCCAGGTCGAGCCGGATGCTGCCGTCGGCGGAGAGGTAGCTGCCTTGCCCGGCGATCCGCCAGTCGTCCTGGCTCTGGTAGACCAGCCTTTCCGCCGAGAGGAAGCCGCTCTCCTTTCCGGTCTTGTCATAGAGGACGACGCTGGCATCCCGCAGAGACCGCTCCAGGATGTCGAACTGCTTGGCGACGACGAAGGCGACCAGACGATCCCCTTCGAAGACGGGCGTGCTGGCCGGGCGAGACTCGCGCTGCTCGATCGTCTCCTTGATCTCATCCTTCAGCTTCCAGGCGGCAAAGCTGGCCTGCGGCACGACCATGGTGTTGAAGGAGAAGGCCAGGAGGCCGACCGCCAGGCCCAGAACGAAGATCGGCCTCATGATCCGAGGGACGCTGATGCCCGCCGCCCGCATCGCGACCAGCTCGCTGTCCCCGCTCAGGCGACCGAACGCCAGGAGGGTGCCCAGAAGCATCGCCATTGCAAACGTTTTCGCCACGATTCCTGGCAAAAGATAGACAATGAGCAGCGCCGCAGAGCCGATGTCGGCCCCCTGGCTCAGATAGCGGGTGATCTCGAAGAGAAACGAACCCGCCATGATCAGGACCGTGAACATGGCGACGCCGAAGCACCAGATCGGGAAGACCTCCCGCAGAATCAGGCGGTCAAGCCGAGCCATTTCCGGCAGGCGGCGGCCCGCCTCCTCCCAGATAGAATTTGCGCACCAGGTCGTTGCCGCGGATTT
>JAKRSE010000092.1 GCA_022402505.1 Fimbriimonadaceae bacterium
CGCCGGCTTCCGACACGGCCGATTCGACCCGCTGGCCGGCCTACACCGACTCCTCTCGATGACCCTCGCGGCCCGGATGGCTTCCGGCGCGGTGGTCGGTGCCCTGGGCGCCTGTCTGGTCCTTCCCGGGGTGCGATGCGTCCTGCTCGACCCGCTGAGATCCGGGGCTCCCCTGACTTTGGCCGGCGGTCGATCGGGAGGTTTGGACGGCCTGCTCGCCGCTCCACTGGATGAGGACAGGAGCGCTCGTCTAGTCGCAGCTTATCTGACCCTGCGGCATCGCGGCGAGCGCATGGACCGGGATGCCGTCCGCCTGGCCGCCGAGTCTGCCGGGGCCGGGCTCGCCGCCGATCCTCAGAACCCCTTCTGGCTCTGCGGTCTGGATGCGGCCCGGGCTGACCTCGATCCCCGGCGACCCCGACCTCCGGCGCGAGACCCTGACGGCCTTCACGTCCCCGACGACGCCTGGCAGTCGGCCGGCGCGTCGGCGCTGAGGCGGTGGTCGGGCGCGTCCGCCGTATGGCATCAGCCCGCCCTTCAGCTGGATGCCGAGGCCTCGGTGCGCCAGGCCTGCGGCATGCCTTCGGCCCCGGCGGGGAACCCCTCTTCCGCCCTCCCGACCATCCTCGCCGCCGGGAGTCTGGCCGCAGGAATCGCGGGCCTCTTTGTCTGGGCGGCGGGATTCAAGCGAGCCGAGGCCTGGGGGCATCTTGCCGGCTGCCTCCTCCTGGCCTTGGTGGCCTGGTCGCCCTGGCTGAGTCTCGCCCTCGCCGCCGCCGGATTCGCGGCCGCAAGGCGGTCCGACGACGAGCGGTCGCCATTGACCGCTGCCGCCCCGATCTGGTGGCTCGCGCCGGCCTGTGCGGCGGCGGCCGTCCGACCACTCTCGTGGTTCGGAGCAGGCGATCTGGTCGTCTGGCTCCTGCCTGCGGTTCTTCCGGCGGCCCTCGTCGCCCTGCGGCCCCGGAGCATCGCTCTGCCCTGGGTGCCGTTTGTTGCCGCGATTCTGGCCGCGTTGATCGGGGCGGCCGCGGCAGCCGGATGATCCGCCATACTGAGGCTCGGGATGATCCGCACCGATGACCTGGTTGCCGAGCGCGCCGAACTGGCCCGACGGCTTCGTGAGCGGCCCTCGGGCCTCGCCTGGAGCCACCGCCTGAGCGACCTCGCCGACCGGACCCTGCGCCGCATCCACGAATACAGCACGTCCGTCTCCGAGGACGCCGCCCCGGTCGCCCTGGTCGCCACGGGAGGCTACGGCCGCCGAGAGCTCTCGCCCCACAGCGATCTCGACGTCACTCTCGTGCCTCTCCACGCCGACCATCCCCGCCTGGAGGAGACCGCCAAGACCCTCTTCCATCATCTCCAGCAGGTCTGCGACCGAGAGCTGGGGTGGAAGGTCGGCTACTCGCTCCGACCCACGGCGGATGTCGGCGGACTGGACGCCCCGAGCCGCACCGCCCTCATCGACGCCCGTCCCGTCTGCGGAGACGGAGCCGCCTTCGATCTCCTGTCGGACCGCCTCTGGGATCGGTTTCCCGTGGCCGACTTCATTCTGGCCAAGCTGAAGGAACGACGGGCGGCGCATCGGCGGCACCACGACTCGCCGCTCGTCACCAGGCCGCAGCTGAAGGAGGGTGCGGGCGGGCTCAGGAGCTTCCATGCTTCCAACTGGGTCAAAGCGGCTCTCGGCGAGCGAGGGATTCGGCCGAACCGAACCTATGACCGAGTCCTGATGGTCCGCAATCTGCTCCATCTCGCGGCCGGGAGAAGCCAGGACGAACTGACCCCCGAGAAGCGGCGGGCCGTGGCGGAGATGCTCGGCCTCACCCCCGAGACCCTCGCGGAGTCCCTCGCTGAGGCGATGTCCGAGCTCCACGCGCTTTGGGAGACGACGGTCGACCGGATCCACGAGGCCCGATTCCCCCTCACCGAAGGCTGCTGGGCCGTGGCGGGCGAGGTCCGTGTCGGGCCTCATGCCGAAGCAGGCGGAGCCGCCCTCGCCCTCTCGCTGGGCACCGCCCTGGAGCTTCAGCCGCCGAAGGTTCCCGTCTCGGTTCTGCCGGTCACGGAGACGGCCCAGGCTCTGGCGGCGCTTGCCGGTGGGGAGAGGATTCTCCGAGCACTCGATCGCGCGGGACTGCTGACCGTGCTTCTCCCCGAGGTGACGGCCACGCGAAATCTGATCCCGAAGGACGAGGTCCACGACTTCACGGTGATGGAGCACACCTTCCGGGTGATCCGGAACATCGAGAACCCTCCGCCCGGCACGTTTCTCGCCGAGATTGCCGCCGGGCTTCGGGAACGCACCCTCATCACCATGGCCGCCCTTCTGCACGACGCGGGCAAGATCGACTCCAGTCGCGAGCACAGCGAGGCCGGGGCCGAGATCGCCCGGGAGGTGGCCGAGCGCTTCCGCATCGCCCCGACCGACCGAGAGACGCTCGTCTGGCTGGTCCGCCACCACCTGATGCTGGCCCGAACCATCCGAATGAGGGACGTGCAGAGCCCGGAAACCGTCCACGAGTGTGCCGAGGCGGTGGAGACCCAGGAGCGGATGGACCTCCTGACCCTGCTCACCTGGGCGGACATCGCGGCCGTTTCCTCTCAAAGCTGGACGGGCGTGCAGGAGACCTACCTGGCCCACCTCTACCGGAGCGTCACCTCCGTCCTCCAGGAGCAGGCCGAAAAGCCGGATGAGAGCCAGGTCCGCCGGCGGCTTCAGCGGCACCTGACCAAGACCAGGGTGCCGGACGCCGAGATCGCCCTCTTCCTGGAGGCGATGCCTGCGCACTACGTCTTCAGCACCCCGGCCGAAGTCGTGCCCAGACACATCGAAATGGTCCGGAGCGCAAGGGAAGGGAACCCGGAGGTTCTGCTCCTGCCCGACCGGCAGCTGAGCGCGAGCGAGCTGACCGTCGCCGCCCCCGACCGCCCGGGCCTGCTCAGCGACATCCTCTCGGTGCTCTATGCCGAGGACCTGCGGCTCGTGGGGGTCCGCGCCTCGACCACGGCCGATTCCCAGCCGACCGTGCTCGACACCTTCCTGATCAGCTATGGAGACCGGCCGATCCCGGACACGGTCGGGGCGAGGCTTCAGAACCGGCTTCAGGACCTCCTTGCGGGCACCCTGGATCCCGATGAGTATCTGGCGCGGCGCGGTAAGGACCCGAACCGGGTTCAGGACCTGCTGCAGTGGGAGGTCCTCCCCGGGCCG
>JAKRSE010000093.1 GCA_022402505.1 Fimbriimonadaceae bacterium
CCAGGACCTGAAGGTGGAGAACGTGGATGAGCTGAAGGTCCGCATGAAGGAGTCGATCGTGAACGCGAAGACCCAGATGGCGGACGACATGATCTCGGAACGGCTGCTGGATGCCCTGCTCGCCAAGAGCCGCGTCGTGGTTGCCGAGACCACCTGGGAGGGGGTCGCCAACCGCCGCCTGGCCGAGATGGACAACGAGCTTCGGAGCCAGAACAGCGACCTGCGGACCTACGCCGCGGGCCAGAAGCTGACGCTGGAGGAGCTGGCCGACCTGGTGCGCGCCGAAGCGAAGGTCCACGTCGAGCGGGCCGTCATGATCGAGAGGATCTTCCGGGAAGAGAAGATGGAGATCACCGACGAGGACGCCAACGCCCACCTGATGGACGTGTTGATCCAGAATCAGGTCCGCCAGGAAGACGCCCCCCGGTTCCTGAAGGAGTACGGCGGCGCCATCCGGGAAGAGGTCATCTACCGGGCGATGAATGCCAAGGTGATCGGCTTCCTGAAGAGCGAAGCCAAGATCACCGAGCCCGCGAAGGGCTGACCTCGGCCGGATGCGGATCATACTCGGGAGCGGCGGCGTTCGGCCGGCCGCTCCCGAGCGCGTTTCAGCCGGCGACGGCGCTCGCCCCGGTCCCGATGGTGAGCATCCGCTGAAGGGCGACGCGGGCCGGGACGGCGACCGCTTCCGGCACCCTGATCTGGTTGACCACCTCCCCATCCAGCAGGCGATCCAGAACCCATGACAGGTAGCTCGGGTGGATTCGGTACATCGTGGAGCAGGGGCAGATCTGCGGGTCGAGGCAGAAGACGGTGCGATCCGGCAGCTCCTTCGCCAGCCGGCTGACCAGGTTGATCTCCGTCCCCACGGCCCAGACCGATCCGGGAGCGGCGTCGCGGACCTTCTTGATGATGTATTCGGTGGAGCCGGCGAAGTCGGCCTGCTTCACCACGCCCAGCGGGCATTCCGGATGGACCAGGATGTTCACTCCCGGGTGGGACTCGCGGGCGGCGGCGATCTGCTCGACCGTGAACCGCTTGTGGACGCTGCAGTGGCCCTTCCAGAGGATGAAGGTGGAGGCGGCGACCTTTTCCGGCGTGTTTCCGCCCATCGGCTGGAAGGGGTCCCACAGGCACATGTCTGCCTCGGGGTCGTAGCCCATCTTCCAGGCGGTGTTGCGGCCCAGATGCTGGTCGGGGAAGAAGATCACCTTGCGGCCCTGCGTCAGGGCCCATTCCAGGGCGGCCGGTGCGTTCGTGCTGGTGCAGACGGTGCCGCCGTTCTCCCCGACGAAGGCCTTGATGTTCGCAGCGGAGTTGATGTAGGTCACCGGAATCACCTCGCCCAGGTCGCAGACCTGCCCGATCTGCTTCCAGGCCGATCGCACCTGGAACCGGTTCGCCATGTCGGCCATGCTGCACCCGGCGGCGAGGTTCGGCAGGATCACCTTCTGATGGTCGGGGGTCAGGATGTCGGCTGATTCGGCCATGAAGTGGACGCCGCAGAAGACGATGAACTCGGCCTCCGGCCGGAGGGTGGCGTCCTTGGCGAGCTTGTAGCTGTCGCCTCGGAAGTCGGCGTGGCGGATGATCTCGTCCCGCTGGTAGTGGTGGCCCAGAATCACGAGGCGGCTTCCCAGCTCTCGGCGGGCGGCCTCGATCCGTTCCGCCGCCTGATCCTCGCTCAGATCGGTGTAGAAGGAGGGAAGGGGGACCTGGTGCATCGCCTGATCCATCAGTCTATCCGGGCGGGCCTTTGGTTCCGACGGTCCGGCGGGTCGGAAGGCCAAAGGCCCCGGCTTCAGAATGGTTCTAAAAACGCCAAGATTCGCCGCCGTCCGAGCCGGATAGACTCCGGGTCGATGGGAACAACCACCACCGCCGCTGAGGCCGTCAAGTGCATCAAGAGCGGCGACCGCGTGTTCATTCACGGCATGGCTGCCGCGCCGCAGCCCCTGATCCAGGCGATGACGGACCGGGCTCCGGAATTGCGAAACGTGGAGATCGTGCATCTTCACACCGAAGGACCGGCTCCCTACTCGGCTCCGGAGATGGCGGAGAGCTTCTTCGTCAACAACCTCTTCATCGGCGCAAACGTGCGGCAGGCGGTTCGGGACGGCCGGGCCGACTATGTTCCGGTCTTCCTCAGCGAGGTTCCTGTCCTGTTCCGCCAGGGCGTCCTCCCGCTCGATGTGGCCCTGATGACGGTGGCGCCGCCGGACTCCCACGGCTACGTCAGCCTCGGCGTCAGCGTCGATGCGGCTCTGGCGGCGGTGGAATCGGCCAAGATCAAGATCGCCCTCATCAACCCGAACATGCCCTACACGCTGGGCGACGGCTGCGTGCCTCTCTCCATGTTCGACTATGTGGTGGAAGGCGATGCGACCCCGCTGGCGAGCCACGTGGGGGCCGATCCTGACGACGTCGAACGGAAGATCGGCACTCTGGTGGCCGGCCTGGTGGAAGACGGCGCGACCCTGCAGATGGGCATCGGCGCCATTCCGAACGCGGTCCTGGCTGCCCTGACGAACCACAAGGGTCTGGGAATCCACACCGAGATGTTCAGCGACGGCGTAATTCCGCTGGTCGAGAAGGGCGTCATCACCGGCGAACACAAGTCGATCCATCCCTTCCGGATCGTGGCGGGGTTCGTCAGCGGGTCGGAGAAGATCTACCGCTTCGTGGACCGCAATCCGCAGGTTCTCATGCGCGACATCGCCTTTGTGAACGACACATCGGTGATCCGAAAGCTGAACAAGATGACGGCGATCAACAGCGCGATCGAGATCGACCTGACGGGTCAGATCTGCGCCGATTCGATCGGCGGGACGATGTTCAGCGGGGTCGGCGGTCAGATGGACTTCGTTCGGGGCGCGAGCCTGAGCAAGGGCGGCAAGCCGATCTTCGCCCTCCCCAGCCGGACCGCCAAGGGGGTTCCGCGCATCGTTCCGTTCCTGAAGGAGGGTGCCGGCGTTGTGACGACCCGGGCCCACGTCCACTGGGTGGTCACCGAATACGGCGTGGCCGATCTCTACGGCAAGAACCTGCGGCAACGGGCCAAGGCGCTCATCGAGATCGCCCATCCGGATGATCGCGCGGCGCTGGAAGAGGCGGCCGCCAAGCGCTGGCACTGAAAACCGACCGTCAGGTCCTGAATCGAACCGGCCGGAGTCCCTCGTCCCATCTTTGGGGCTCCGGCCGCACACCCATTTCCATG
>JAKRSE010000094.1 GCA_022402505.1 Fimbriimonadaceae bacterium
GGTGGTCTGGGTGCCGCCGGATGATGTCGAGAGTCTGTCTGCCAATCGAGCCGGTTGAGCCCAGAATCGCCACACGCCGCACGGGCCTAGTATGGCCGTTCGGCGGCTGATAGACTCTGACCTGTGGCGGATGACCGCTTTGTTTTGACCGACGGCCAGGCTCATGATCTTGCGTACCGATATGGAACGCCGCTTTACATCGTGAGCGAGTCGGGCCTGCGGTCGCGCATCAAGCGGTGGAAGTCGGCCTTCGATTCTGCGTGGCCGGGCGCGGAGATCACTTTCGCCTCCAAGGCCAATTCGACCCTTGCCGTCCTTGCAATAGCTCACCAGGAGGGATGTCTGATCGATGTCGCCTCTGAGGGAGAGCTCCGGGCCGCCCTCGCGGCGGGCGTTCCCGCCTCCCGCTGTCACCTCCACGGGAACAACAAGTCCTCCGCCGAGATTCGCTTCGCGGTCGAGTCGGGGATCGGCCAGATCGTCGTCGACAACTTTGAGGAGATCGAGGTCATCGCCGGGCTCCCCGAACCGAGGCCGGAGATCATCATCCGACTGGCCCCGGGCGTCGAACCCAAGACGAACGCCAAGATCAGCACCGGGCAGGCCGACACGAAGTTCGGCTTCAACATCAACGACCTTTCGGCCGAGCGGGCTCTGCTCCGATGCCTGCGGCTGGGTCTGAACGTCGTCGGCTTCCACTGCCACGTCGGCAGCCAGCTTCTGGACCCCGGCGCCCAGATCAGCGGCGGCGAGATCATCGCCGAGTTCGCCGCCCGAATGAAGTCGAGCCACGGATTCGAAGCGAAGATTCTGAACGTCGGCGGCGGGCTGGGAGTCCGCTACACCGACAACGACGAGCCGATGCCGGTGGAAGACTACTGCCAGGCCATCGCCACGGCGGTGCGACAGGCTCTGGAAGGATCGGGGCTTACTCCTCGCCTGGTTCAGGAGCCCGGCCGGTCGATCATCGCCGAAGCCGGCGTCACCCTCTACCGGATCGGCGTCGTCAAGACGGTGCCGATCAAGGGAGGCACCCGCACCTACATCTCGGTGGATGGCGGCCTGGCCGACAACCCGCGTCCCGCCCTCTATGGCAGCCGCTACGAGGTTCGCCTCATCACGGCCAACAACCGGCCGCCGGGGCCCGATGCGACCTTCACCGTCAGCGGACGGCACTGTGAGACCGACCGGCTCTTTCCCGACGTCCAGCTTCCGAAGAACGCCCAGAGGGGCGACCTTCTCCAGGTGCTCTGCACCGGAGCCTACAACTCGGTGATGGCCAGCAACTACAACCGCTATGCCCGGCCGGCCACGATCCTTGTCCGAACGGATGGGACCTCGGAGATGGTGCAGCGGCCGGAAACGTGGGATGAAATGTTCGCCCGCGAAACGGTGCCGGCCGACCTTGCCTGATGCTTGACCTCCTTCTGACGCCGGCGCAGTTTGGCCGGGACATCACCCCGGAATATCTGGTTTCGGCACTCGTGGTCATCTTTCTGGCCATCGGCATCCATGAATACTGCCACGCCAAGTTCGCCGACATGGCGGGCGATCCGACCGCGAGGATTCACGGCCGCGTCACCCTGAACCTGTTCAACCACTTCGATCCGATCGGCACCATGATGATCATCTTCACGGTGCTGGCCGGGTTCGGAATCGGCTGGGGACGACCGGTTCCGATGAATCCGGCGAAGATGCGCAACCCGCGCTGGGATCACTTCGCCGCCGTGGCAGCCGGGCCGCTGAGCAATCTTGCCCAGGCGGTCGTCTATGCGTTCATCCTTCGAGGCATGGTCGTGGCCGGCATCGATGCCCCGGCCTTGGTGTTGTTTGCCTTCATCGGCGTGACGATCAACCTCGCCCTCTTCTTCTTCAATCTCATCCCGCTCGGTCCGCTGGATGGCATGTGGATTCTGGGAACCTTCCTTCCCAGCCGCACCGCCGATCGCTGGACCTATTGGAACATGAAGTACGGCATGTACGCCTTTCTCGGCATCCTGATGCTGGGCTGGTTCACGCCGTTCAGCCCGATCTCTCTGGTGCTCGGCCCGCCCGTCATGGCGCTCCGATCCCTCTTGACCGGGCTCTGACGGGCGGATCGAAACGTCTCCCTGGGCGCCTGCTCACGCCTTCACAGACCCGAGTCGGTCGAGGCTCTTCCTGATCTCGGCGAGGGCCGATCCCTGGGGTGCCCCGAGCTGACGGCTGCCTCCAGTCTCATGCGGGGATCCGGAACGGTCGAAGCAGGGTGCTTGGCCTTCGGAGTTCGCAGGCAGAGCCGTCTGCTGAACCTGGCCAGGGCGGAGACTGCACAAGAAGTCATCGCCACGAGTCCACGCGAGGACCCGTGGCGATTGGATGACGCCTCAGTCCCGGCCGGGAATGCCAGGTTCCGTGAGCTTCGCGGGGTCGAGGGCCTTCGCCAGGGTCTCCTCGTCCAGCAGGCCGCGCTCGCGGACGACCTGGGGAATCGACTTCTCCTCCTTCAGGGCCTGCTTGACCACCGCCGCCGCCTCCTTGTAGCCCACGAAGGCGTTCAGCGCCGTCGCCAGGCTCGGAGACGTCTCCGCGTACATCCGGCACCGTTCCACATTCGGGATGATCCCGCGAATGCAGTTGTCGGTGTAGGTGTTCAGAGCGTTCGTGAGAATCTGGAGGGCGAACTGGGCCGAAAAGGCCATCCCCGGCATCATGACGTTCAGCTCCAGCTGACCGGCCTGCACGCAGGAATCGATCGTCTGGCACTGGCCCATCACCTGGAAGAGCACGATGTTCATGTTCTCCGCCATGCTCGGGTTCACCTTGCCCGGCATGATGCTGCTGCCCGGCTGGACGGCCGGAAGGACGATCTCCGCCAGGCCGGTGAGCGGACCGGAGCAGAGCAGCCGCAGATCGTTCGTGATCCGGGTCAGCTCCATGCAGAACATTCGGAGGGACGCCGAAAGGGCGCCCATGCAGAACTGGCTCTGCATCGCCTCTCGCATGTCGTCGGCCGTGCGGAATTCGATGCCGGTCCAGTCGCGCAGGTGATCCACGACCTTGAAGCGGTACTCGGGGTGAGTGTTCAGACCCGTTCCAGCCGCGCTTCCGCCGATCCCCAGCTCTTCCAGCTCATAGGCGGCGTACTCCAGCCAGCGGCGGCTGCGACGAACGGCGGCCTCGTAGGCGGCGAACTCCTGACCCAGCCGCACCGGAACCG
>JAKRSE010000095.1 GCA_022402505.1 Fimbriimonadaceae bacterium
ATCAGGTTGCCCCAGCGGTCGCCCTTCCAGGCCTTGACGATGCTGAGGTCGGCCCGCAGCCCGGTCTCCATCACATAGTCTTCGCCGTTGAAGCTGCGGATCTCCTTGCCTTCGGCGACGAGCGTTCCGACTCCGGTCCGGACGTAGAAGGCCGGGATGCCCGCGCCTCCGGCCCGGATCCGTTCGGCGAGGGTGCCCTGCGGGTTGAACTCCAGCTCAAGCTCGCCGGAGAGGTACTGCCGCTCGAATTCGTCGTTCTCTCCCACGTAGCTGCTGACCATCTTGCGGATGCGCTTCTCGCGGAGGAGAAGTCCGAGTCCGAAGTCATCGACCCCGCAGTTGTTGCTGATCACGGTGAGGTCCTTGACTCCGTCCTCCAGGATCGCGGCGATCAGGTGTTCGGGGATGCCGCAGAGGCCGAACCCGCCGGCCATGATGGTCATGCCGTCGAAGAGGAGACCTTCGAGGGCCTCGGCGGCGCTGCCGGAAACCTTGTCCATACGCCCGTGCAGTCTATCCGGTCGGCGGCTCTTCGTCGGGGTCGGGGATGTGGGTGCGGTCGAGTCTGGCGGCCTGGTCCATCACCCGGCCCAGGTGGTGGGCGATGGTGGAGTGGGTCACGACGAGGTCGATCCCCAGGCTCCGGCCCTTCTGCAGCAGGTCGCGCTCCTTGTGGCCCGCGTGGGCGATGAGAAAGATTCCGGCGGCCTGCAGGGCGGCTGCCTCCTCGCTGAGCCTCGGCTCGGGCGTGTTGAGGTTGAGTATGGCCGTCTGGATGCCGGTCAGGTCGGCGGGGAGGCGGGGGGAGGCAGCGGCCTGATGACCAAGCGCCGCCAGGGCCTTGGTGAGTCGGGCGGACCAGAGGAGGTTGGAGTCCAGAACGAGGACGGTCATCTGGGTTCGAGTTTGGCAGGGCGGGCGTTTCACGGGTTCGCCTTCTGCTCACGCGTTCACCGCCCGCCCTGCCAAACGCTGCGATGTACGGTTCGGCAAGGCCGAGTGAACGCGTGAGCCGAAGGCGAACTCGTGAACCCGGCCGGATCCGCTCAGGGCCCGTCGAGCCGGGCCGCCGCCGAAAACCCGGCGAGCCGGCTTCGGATCGCTCCTTTGGTTCGGCTCATCTCCCGAGCGATCTCCTCCAGCGGCTTCTGGGCGAAGTGCAGTTCCAGGAGGCGCTCATCTTCCTCCCTGGTCCAGGGACGATAGCTCCGCGATTTTGTCGGCGCCTCTTCCATGGCTGCATTCTGCCACAGCCGGCGGTCGGTGTTGGCGGATGCCAGACGTCTCAGGCTTCCGTGCAGTGGCGGTCCCGCAAAGCCGAGTGAACGCGTGAGCCGCAGGCGAACCCGTGAACCCGGCTTCCACCGGTTCACAATCTGGCGACACAACCCATGGCGATCCGACCGATGATCTGGCGCGACGACCGGCTGACGATGCTCGACCAGCGGCTTCTCCCCGCTCAAGAGGCCTGGCTCGAGCTGACGACCTGGCCCGAAGTCCGCGATGCCATCCGAGACATGGCTGTCCGGGGCGCCCCGGCGATCGGGATTGCGGCGGCCTATGGCATGGCCCTCGCCGCTCGAACCGGAGCAGACCTCGCCGAAGCGGATGCGGGACTCCGGGCCAGCCGACCGACCGCCGTCAATCTGTTCTGGGCCCTCGACCGAATCGCGGGTCTGAACACCGCCGACTCCCACCGCATCCTCGCCGAAGCCCAGGCCATCGAGGCCGAAGATCTTGCGATGAACCAAGCGATCGGTCGCCACGGATTGGAACTTGTGCCGGAAGGGGCAAGAATCCTCACCATCTGCAACACCGGCAGCCTCGCGACCGCCGGCCACGGAACGGCGCTCGGGATCATCCGAACCGCGCATGCCCACGGCTTGGTCCGGCACGTCTACAGCTGCGAGACCCGCCCGAGGCAGCAGGGGCTCCGCCTCACGGCCTGGGAGCTGATGCAGGATGGCATCCCCTTCCAGAGCATCCCAGACTCCGCCGCCGCGAGCCTGATGAGCCAGGGCCGGGTCGATCTGGTCGTGGCGGGGGCGGATCGGATCGCCGCCAACGGCGACAGCGCCAACAAGATCGGCACCCAGATGCTGGCGATTCTGGCGCACCACTTCGGAATCCCCTTCGTCATCGCCGCCCCCAGCTCCACCATCGATCCGAGCCTCCCCGACGGTTCGGGAATCCCGATCGAAGAGCGAAGCCCGGAGGAGATCACCCACATTGAAGGCGTTCCGGTCGCTCCGGCAGGGTGCCCGGTCTGGAACCCCGGCTTCGACGTGACTCCCGGCATCCTCATCTCCGCCATCGTCACCGAATCTGGAGCCCACCGGGGACCCTACGGTTTTCAGGGGGCGGCTCGATGACGACCCAGCAGATCATCGCCGCCAAGCGCGATCGGAGGGTCCATTCGGCCGGAGAGATTCAGGCGGTCATCCGGGGCGCGACGGACGGGAGCTGGACCGACGATCAGCTCGCCGCCTGGCTGATGGCCGCCTTTCTGAACGGGCTCAATCCCGCCGAGACCGCCGAGCTGACCAAGGCGATGGCCGAGAGCGGCGAGCGGCTGGACCTGACCGGCCTGCCCCAGCCCTGGGTGGACAAGCACAGCACGGGCGGGGTGGGCGACAAGACGACCTTGGTCCTCTTGCCCCTTCTGGCCTCCTGCGGTCTGACCATGGTGAAGATGTCCGGGCGGGGGCTCGGGAAGACGGGCGGCACCATCGACAAACTGGAGTCGATCCCGGGCTTTAGAACCGATCTCTCGCCGGCCGAGATGATCGCGCAGGCCCGGATGGTCGGCTGCGCGCTCACGGGGCAGACGCCCAAGCTCGCCCCGGCCGATGGTCGGCTCTATGCCCTGCGAGGGGCGACGGCGACGGTCGAGTCGATCCCGCTCATCGTCGCGAGCATCCTGAGCAAGAAGATGGCGGGCGGGGCGGAGGTCGTCGTGCTGGACGTGAAGTGCGGCCGAGGGGCCTTCATGACCGAGCTGCCTCGTGCCAGAGAGCTCAAGGCGGAGCTTGAAAACGTCGGCCGAGAGGCCGGTCTGAAGGTTCGCGCCCTGGTGACGGACATGGATCAGCCCCTGGGCCGCGCCGCCGGAAACGCGCTGGAAGTGAAGGAGGCGATTCGGGTCTTGAAGGGCGAGGAGTCGGGCCGGTTCACTGAGCTTTGTCTC
>JAKRSE010000096.1:0-10955 GCA_022402505.1 Fimbriimonadaceae bacterium
AAGGGTTCGTCGCCGGCGACTCCCGCCCCGACTACTTTCACGTCGCCGGGACGAACGGCAAGGGAAGCGTGGTCTGCTTTCTCCAGCACATTCTCGCCGCTCATGGCCGCCGAGTCGGAGCATGCGCGTCGCCCTACGTCTACGACATCCGTGAGCGGGTGCAGTTCGGCTTGGAGCCGGTGCCCGAGGCGGACTTCGCCCGATGGACGTCTCGGCTGCGCCGGCAGGATGAGGAGTTTGCCGCCGGCGACTTCGGCCCTCTGACCGCCTTCGAGATCAAGACGGCTCTCGGATTTCTATGCTGGCAGGAAAACCGCGCCGACTCGGTGGCCCTGGAGGTGGGGATGGGGGGCCGTCTGGATGCCACCAACGTCGTTGCGCCCCGCGTCTGCGGCGTGGTCAGCATCGGCTGGGATCACATGGAGATCCTTGGCGATTCTCTGGCGAAGATCGCGGGAGAGAAGGGCGGAATCCTGAAGCCCGGGGTGCCCACAGTGCTCGGGAGGATGGACGCGGGAGCCCGAAAGGTTCTTGAAGCCAGGGCGGCCGAGGTCGGCGCGGCGCTCTGGCGAATCGATCACGAGGTGGTCGTCGAGCGGGACCAAGACCGTTTCACCTGCCATACGCCCGTCGGCTCCTGGGGCGGGCTCCGGCCGGGGATGGCGGCTCCCATTCAGGTTCACAATCTCGCTCTTGCGGTGGCGATGCTCGCTGCCGGCGGAGTGGCTCTCGACCCGGATCGACTCGCCAAAGCGGCGGAATCGGCGAGGTGGCCCGGCCGCTTCGAGGAGCTGTCCTGGAATGGGCTGCCGGTCGTTTTGGATGGAGCCCACAACCTCGATTCGGCCGGGATCCTGCGGGCCGCGCTGGAGGCTCGGTTCCGCTCGGGGCGGCTCGGCCTTGTGGTCAGCCAGCTGCGCGGGCATGATCCGCTCCAGTTCCTTGAGCCGTTGGTCGGCCTGACGGATCTGGTGGTCGTCTGCCCGGTGCCAGGCCCCCGAGGGAGGGATGTGCAGGAGATCGCCGAGGCGGTTCGAGAGGCAGGCATGACTCCTCCCATCGTCGTCGGCAACGCGCAGGAGGCCCTGCAGGCGTGTCTGGACGGCGGAGCAGACCAGGTCTGCGTGACCGGTTCGTACTACCTGCTGAAGCCCTTCAAGGAGCTGATTACGTGCGGACGATGACGTCGATCGAGACGTCCCGCAGGACCCGGGTGGCCACGAGATGCCTGGTGACCGTCTCCAACTCGCCCTTCACGTTCGGGGGTCCTCCGCGGACGGGCTTGAAGACTCCGCGCAGATAGCAGACTCCGTGGGTGACGCGGATGTCCCCCTGGGTCGAGTCGATCATCCGCTTGTTGATCTCTCGCCGGACCGCCTTGGTCGCCGCCACATCGCCTGGATCAGCCATGACCCTCATCTTAGCCGAAGATTCAGTCGGCGAACCCGATTCGTTCCAGCAGCCGCTGCAGATCGTCGTCGCTGTAGTAGTCGATCTCGATCCGTCCGCCCACTTCGTCCGGCTGAATTCTGACGATTGATCCAAGAAACTCGCTCAAAGCTGCTTCCAGCATCTTGATGTTCGGATCTTTTGCCCCGGTCGGCTTTGGCTTGGGCTCGGACTTCGGCGCTCCCGGAAGGCGGGGATTCGACTCCTCCCGGGCCATCGCCTCAGCCTGACGGACGGTGAGGCCCTCGGACTGAATCTTGTGAAAGATCCGGAGGCGGCGGGCTTCCGAGTCGGCCGTCAGCAACGCGCGGGCATGCCCTTCCGAGAGGGTTCCTTCCGCGATGGCGGCCTGAATCACGGCGGGGAGGCCCAGGAGCCGGATGGTGTTGGCGATCGACGCCCGCGATTTTCCGACCTTTTGTGCAACCTGTTCCTGCGTCAGGTTGAACTCATCCATCAAGGCTCGATAGGCAAAGGCGGCTTCCATCGGGGAGATGTCTTCCCGCTGGACGTTCTCGATGATGGCAATCTCCAGGCTGGCCTGGGCGCTTTCGGGTCGGATGACCACGGGGACCGACTCCAGCCCGGCCAGTTTGGACGCCCGCAGCCGCCGCTCTCCAGCGATCAGCTCATACCGGTCCTCGCCGATGGTGCGCACGACGAGCGGCTGGATGATTCCATGGGTTCGGATCGACTCCTGCAGTTCGGCGAGCGCGGCTTCATCGAAGGTTCGCCGAGGCTGACGCGGGTTGGGAACGATGGACGAGACGGGAACCGTCCGGATCCCCGAAGCCTCGGCCCCTTCGCCAAGGAGCTGCGAGAGCCCCTTGCCCAAAGCTCGCCTCATCCGGCCAGCACCTCTTCGACCAAGGCGGAGTAGGCCTGGGCGCCCTTGCTCTCCGGAAAGAGCTCAATCGCCGGAATCCCGTGGCCCGGCGCCTCGCCCAATCGAACATTGCGGGGAATGACGGTTTGCGACAGCTTTTCCCCGAAAAACTCAGACAGTTCCTGACTGACCTGCTGGGCCAGTCGGCTTCGACCGTCGAACATGGTGAGGACCACCCGACCGATCTTCAGCCTCGGGTTGATCCGCTTGCGCACGATCTCGATGGTGCGGACCAGCTGGCTGAGACCCTCCAGAGCGTAGAACTCGCCCTGCATCGGCACGATCACCTCGTCGCACGCCGCCAGGATGTTCACCGTGATGAGCCCGAGACTCGGCGGAGCGTCGATCAGGATCGTGTCGTAGCGGTCGAGGATCGGCTCCAGGGCGTCGCGGAGCAGGACCTCCTTGCCGACGGCCGCCTGCAGGACTCCCTCGGCTCCGGCAAGGTCGAGGGTCGCCGGCAACAGGTCGGGTCGGCCTTCGGCTCCCGGAAGAATGAACTGCTCAATCAGACCGGCAGCATCCATGTTTTCGGCCAGAGACCGGTACACATCGAAGAGTGTTCCAGGAACAGCGGACTTGTCGGCCCCGAGCCCGGTGGTCGCGTTGCCCTGCGGGTCGCTGTCGATCAGCAGCACCCGTCGCCCTGCCCGAGCCAGGCCGGTGGCCAGGTTGACGGCGGTGGTCGTCTTTCCGACGCCCCCCTTCTGATTCACGACCCCCCAAACCGCCATGCCACCTGCATTATGACGGGTCAGACCAGGCTTCCCGTCAGGACATCGATCAAGACGAACCCGAAGACGCCCAGACTGACGAAGCCGTTCAGGGTGAAGAAGGCCAGGTTCACTCGGCTCAGATCATCGGGACGGACCAGCGACTGCTCGTAGGCCAACAGGCAGGCGGCGAATCCGACCCCGAGCCAGCTCCAAAGTCCTCCGCCCGCCATGAGGACAGACCAAGCCAGAAGACCGACCGCCCCCGCGTGGCAGAAGCGAGACACCCAGAGGGCGGACCGACGGCCGAACCGGGCCGGCAGCGACCGCAGCCCGTGAGCCCGGTCGAACTCGTCGTCCTGCAGGGCATAGATCAGGTCGAACCCGGCCGTCCAAAGCAGAACCGCGCCGACCAGAGGCAGAATCGTCGGCGACAGGCTCCCCGTGACGCCGATCCAGGCCGCCGCCGGAGCGATCCCCAGGGAGAGCCCGAGGACAAAATGGCAGAGCCAGGTGAACCGCTTCGTTCGGCTGTAGAGGAGGACGATGAAGAGGGCGACCGGCGAGAGGATCAGGGTCAGGCTGTTCAGCAGAGCGGCGGCGGCGAAGAAGACGATGCACGACCCGAAGAAGAAGAGGTTCGCCTGACGGAGCGAGAGCAGGCCTGCCGGGATCGCCCGAATCTTCGTCCGGGGGTTCTCTGCATCAATGTCCCGGTCGGCGATCCGGTTGTAGGCCATCGCCGCGCTCCGACTGGAGACCATGGCGACGACGATCAGGGTGAAGATCCACCAGCCCGGCCAGCCATTGCCGCCGGCGCTGAGGGAACCCCACATCATCCCGATCATCGCAAAAGGCAAGGCGAAGATGGAGTGTTCGAACTTGATCATCTCAAGGTAGATTCGAAGGGCCTGGAACCCCTTGGCCGCCTGAGCCATGAACCTCAAGGGTACCGGGACATCGCCCATGACTCCGCCCTTCTTCTTCAGCGACCGGATGCGAAGCTACGATTTCGGCCCCGGACACCCGCTGAAACCGGAGAGGCTCCGCCGCACAATGGCTCTGCTCGGCCAGGCTCAACCGAACCTGCCGATCCTGGATCCCGGTCCCTGCCGGCCCGAGGAACTGGAAGCGATTCACACCCCCGCCTACATCGAGGCGGTCCGGCGACTCAGCGACGGCGAATCGATTCCGAGGCCCGAGATGCTCGCCCTCGGATTCGGAACGCGGGATGTCCCGGTCTTCCAGGGCATGTTCGAGGCATCGCTCGAATACTGCGGCGGTACGATCCGGGCGGCGGAGGCGGTGGTGGATGGCGCCCCTCTCGCCTTCGGAATCGCCGGCGGCCTCCACCACGCTCGGCCTGCCCAGGCTTCAGGGTTCTGCATCTTCAACGACGCCGCTCTGGCCTGTGGAATCCTTCGCCGGCGGTGCGACCGGGTCGCCTATGTGGACATCGACCTGCATCACGGCGACGGGGTCGAGCTGATCTGGCGGGACGACCCCAGCATCCTCACCTATTCGATCCACCAGAACGGCCGGACCCTCTACCCCGGCACCGGTTTTCTGGACGACGGCGGGCCGACCGGGACGGCCATCAATGTCCCTCTGCCGCCCCGCACCGGCGGCGACGCTTGGCTTCATGCCTTTCGGCGGACGGCTCTCCCGATCCTGGACCGGTTCCGGCCCGGCGCAATCGTGTTGCAGATGGGAACCGACGCCCATCGACTCGATCCGCTGGGGCACTTGGAGGCGCGGGCTCAGGATTGGCTGGCAGCCGTAGCGGCGGTCCGAGACCTTGGAGTCCCCATCGTCGCCATCGGGGGTGGAGGCTACGACCTCACCACCGTTCCGCGGATGTGGGTCGGGGCGATTCTGACGCTCCAGAACCTGACTCTGGACGACTCGGCCTTTGCGGGCCTTCCCGCCGATTGGGAGATGCAGGGCTATCTGGATCCGGAGGCGGCATCCGAGCGAGGCATGGAGGCGGCCGAGGAGGCGATCCGACACTGGGACTCGATGCGGGACCTGATTCCAACAGGCGCCTGATCCGGGAGAATGGACTCCGTGCCCCTCCCGAGAGTCCTCATCGTGAACGGCTCATTGGCCGGACCTTCCGGCAACACGGCCGAGCTGCTGGGCCTGGCCGAACTTGCTCTGGAAGGAAAGGCGGCGATCGAACACCTCGACCTCAGCCGCCGGCCCCATGCCGACCGGATTCTGGAGGCGGTTGAGCGCGCGGATGGCTTCGTCTTCGGCACCGGAACCTATTGGGATTCCTGGTCCAGCCGGCTGCAGGAGTTCCTGGAGGTCACGGCCCACACCGAAGGATTCGACATCTGGGTGGGGAAGCCGGCCGTGCTCTTCGCCACGGCCCACGCGGTGGGAGCGAAGGGGATGCTCTCGCGGCTGATGGGGGTCTTGAACGTCTACGGCCTCTGGTTCCCCCCGATGGCGGCCCTCGGCGTCACCTATGTGAACCAGACCGCCTATCCCCACGCCGACGATCACCTGCGCAACGAGCTGTGGACCCCGGCCGACGTGGACACCCTCTGCCACAACCTCCACCAAGCCCTGACAGGTGAGCACGACTGGCGACGCTGGCCGACGAACTCCGGGCGGTACGGGGAGAAGTGGCTCTTCTGCTGTTCGGAGCGGGTCTCGGGATAGACTCCGGGCGGCATGGCACGGATCAGCTCGGGTCATGGCCGGCCCCACGGCCTGAGCATCGTTGGAGGAACTCGACGATCTTGGGCATCGCCGTCCGGGGTCCTGCCAGGCGTTTGCCGTCGGCTTGATGGGTCGATGGAGGCGCAATGGGACCCGCTCTTGAACCTCTGGACTCGGCGCGATCTCATCGGCTGAAGTTTCCACAGGCAAATCTGCCGGTTTTTTGCCAAGAATTCGGTGAACCGCCTGCCAGGAGTGCCAGTATCCGTGTCGTTATGTTGCGCCGTCTGGCTTTCATTCCCCTTCTGCTCGCGTCGGCGTTCGCCTCAGCTCAGACCGTCTTCGATTTTGAGGACCAGCCGGAGTCGCTGGGCCTGACCAACCTCGTCCTCAACAAAGACGGCATCGAAATGGAGCTGTTTCGCGACTCCGGCCGAACCTTCGATGTCTTCGACACCGATCCGTTCATCGGCAGCGCGTTCGAGTTTCCCGGCGTCTGGGGGACCCGCGTCCTGGCGCCCTTCGCATTCCAGACCGAGGACGACCTCTTCGTCGCCAACTTCAACCAGGAAATCACCGAGTTCTGGATCGACATGGGCGATTTCGGGGCCGATGAAGATGACCTTCAGCTGCGGATCTACTCCGGCCTGAACGGAACCGGCGACCTGATCGACTCGATCGACTATCCCTACGGCCTGGGGAGCATCCCGAACTTCGAGACCGTGACCTGGACGAGCTTCGGCCAGAACGCCCGCTCGGTGCTCTTCCGCGGCGGCAGTCCGAACTTCCCGAACAGCGTCTACATGGACAACATCACGGTGACCCCGGTCCCCGAGCCCGCCACCCTCGCCTTCCTTGGGCTCGGCGGCCTCGCCTTCATCCGCCGACGCAAGCCCCGCTGACGCGCCCTCGGCCCTGCCTGCATGCTCGCAGGGCCGAGCCACCCGGCATCCCGACCTGCGGCCGATCAACCGATTCGTCTTCAGCCATGAGCCTGGAGTCGACCGTCGGGTCGGGGCACCCCATGATCGGCCCTCTCCGAAACCAGAAGGAGCATCGACCGACTCGAGCCCATGAAGGCGTGTCCAGACCCTACGAGATCGAAATCCGCTCGCCGGTCTGGACCCGCCACAGAGCGGCGTAGAGGCCGCCGGCGGCGACGAGTTCGTCGTGGGTGCCGGCTTCGCTGACTCGGCCGGCCTCCAGAACCCAGATCCGGTGGGCGTCGCGAACAGTGCTCAGGCGGTGGGCGATCACAAGGGCGGTGCGATCCTGGGTCACCACCGCCAGCGAACGCTGAATCGCCGCCTCGGTCTCGTTGTCCACCGCGCTTGTGGCTTCGTCCAAGGCCAGGATCGCCGGGTCGCGGAGGATGGAGCGGGCGAGGCTGAGCCGCTGCCGCTGGCCGCCGCTCAGCTTCTGACCCCGCTCGCCGACGACCGTCTCGTAGCCTTGAGGCAGGTTCAGGATGAACTCGTGGGCCTCGGCGGCACGAGCGGCGGCTTCCACCTCTTCCGGGGTCGCTTCCGGCCGGCCGAAGGCGATGTTCTCCCGCACGGTTCCGTGGAACAGAAAGACATCCTGGCTGACGAACCCGATGGCTCGGCGGAATCCTGCGGAATCGAGGGTCTTCAGGTCGCGGCCGTCGATGGAGACCGTCCCGGATCGGGGGTCGTGGGACCGAAGGAGCAGCCGGAGAAGAGTCGATTTGCCGGCCCCGGTCGCCCCGACGATCGCGTGGGTTTCGCCCGCCGGGACGTGGATCGAGATGTCCTGCAAGATGTCCGGCCCCTCGGCATAGCCGAAGCTCACCCGGTCGAATCGGATCTCTCCGCGTGCCGGAAGCGGGAGGACCTCCGAGCCCTCGGCCATCGTCGGCCGTTCGTCCATCAGGCGGAAGATTCGTCCGGTGGCGGCCATCGCCCGCTGGTACTGGTCCAGGGTTTCGCCGAGGCCGGTCATCGGCCAGAGCAGCCGCTGGGTCATGAAGACGAGGACCGCATAGAGGCCGACTTCGAGGTCGCCGCGGAGCGCCATATAGCCGCCGACGAGCAGCGTGCAGGTGAAGCCCGCCAGGATCGCCATGCGGATGAGCGGCACGAAGGCGGCGGAGAAACGGATCGCCTCGCGGTTGGCGGTGCGATAGTCATCGCTGACCCGTTCCACGCGCTCGGCCTCCCGACGCTCGGCGGTGAAGGCCTTGATCGTGGCGATGCCGCTCAGGTTCGCCGAGAGGGTGCTGCTCAGCTCGGCCACCGCCTCGCGGACTCCGCGGTAGCGGGGAAGCAGCATCTTCTGGTAGGCGATCGAGCCCGCCACGATGATCGGAATCGGGATGAATGCGAGCAGAGTGATGAGCCAGGAGGACGCCGCAAAGACCGCGCCGACCAGAACGATGTTCCAGAAGACGTTCAGGATGGAAGCCGCGCCGCCGTCCAGGAAGCGCTCGAGCTGGTTGATGTCGTCGTTCATCACCGCCAGCAGGCCGCCGGACGACCGATCCTCGAAGTAGGCGAGGTCCAGTCGCTGTACGTTCTGGTAAAGCTCGGTGCGGATCTCGTGCTCCAGGGTCTGACTGAGGTTGCGCCAGGTGATCGCGCTCAAGTAGCCGAAGAGGGATTCGAAGAACCAGATGAACCCGTTCAGGATGACGAGGATCACGATCTGGGTCCAGCGATCATCGACTCCGAAGAGGTTCGAAATGAAGGAATCCTGGCCGCGGACCACCACGTCGATGGCCGCGCCGATGAGGATCTCCGGCATCACGTCCATCACCTTGCCGAGCGTGGTGTAGATCGCCGCAAGAACGACCCGGCCTCGATGCGGGCCCGCGTGGTGCCAGAGGCGCTTCAGGCCCTGCTCGGGGGGAATGACGGACATTCCCTCATGGTGGCACGAAGCGAGGCCTTCCTTCTTCAGCCCTTGGAAACAGCCAGCGGAATCCGGGCGGGTCTGGGAGCGGCAGTCGCTTCGTCCCTCACGATCTCGTTGTAGAGCGAGTCGCGTTCGACCGGGCGGCGGCCTGCTTCCCGAATCATGTGGACCATGTTCGTGAAGGTGAGCGCCTGAGTCTTGTTCCCGAATTCACCCTCCTTATAGGTGATTTCGTACTCGTGAACCAGCCCATCCACGTCGTCGGCTCCATACCACTGAGAGGCCTGAGTGACCTCCTTGGTATTCATGATCCAAAAGCTCTTGATGTGCGGGAAATTGTCGAGCATCAGACGGCTGACGGCGATGTTCCGCAGGTCGCAGTCGCCGGTCAGGGGCTTGATGTCCTCCAACTCCGTCTGCTCGGGATGAAAACTGAGAGGTGTGAAGGTCAGGAAGTGGCCCGTCTCGTCCTGCAGTTCGCGCAGCTGGATCAGGTGGCTGACCCGCTCCTCGATCGTCTCGATGTGGCCGTAGAGCATCGTCGCGTACTGGCTCAAGCCGATCTTGGCTGCCGCTCGCGCCACCGACTTCCAACCTTCTCCGTTCAGCTTTTTGCCGAACAGCTCTTGGTGAACGCGATCAGACAGGACTTCGATTCCGCCGCCCGGCAGAGAGTCGAGGCCGGCCTCCTTCAGATCGATCAGGGCCTGCTCGTGCGAAACCTTGCCAATCTTGGCGATCTGCTCGATCTCAATCGCCGTGAACGCCTTCACATGGACGCCGGGCAGAATCTCCTTCACCGACCGGCAGAGGTCCAGGTAGTATTCGTAGGGAAGCCGGGGATTGATGCCGCCGACCATGTGGATTTCGGTGAGGTTGGCGTCCTTGTGCCACAGCAGCCGGTTTCGGACCTCTTCGATCGTCATCTGGTAGGGGTCCGGCCCGCCCTTCTTGGCGTAAAACGAGCAGAACTTGCAGAACTTGTTGCAGATGTTCGTATAGTTGATGTGCTGGTTTCGGACAAAGAACGTCCGGTCTCCCCACATCCGCTCGCGAACCAGATTCGCCATCGCCCCCACCGCCGTCAGGTTCCGGGTCCGGTAGAGGCGGACTCCATCCTCCAGGGACAGCCGTTCGCCGGACTCCACCTTCTTCCAGATGTCGATCAGCTCGGGTCCGACGAGTCGTTCCGGGGCCAGGGGCATTGCAGGGATCTCCAACTTTCAGAGAATTCTGAAAGTTCACCGATTATGACGCAGGCGGGTCCGCAGACGTGGCAGGAGGCCCGGGAGGGTCACAGGTCGTCGGCTTCAACCTTGCCGCCGAGGGCCTGGATTCCACCGACCATCATGGCGTCGGCCTCCCGGATCTTTGCCGCCGCAGCCGAGAACCCTTCGAAGCTCTCGGCCAGCGACTCCAGGATGTTGACCGCGCTCCGAGCGTCCATGTGGGCGTCGTTCAGCGAGGCGACCAGGGCTTCGGCCCGTTCCTGCCACAGTTCGGGTCGCGCGGCGACCTGCCCTGGCTTCGGGAGCGACCGGTCGGCGCCCTCCAGGTCGGCCATCGCCGAGCGGATGCTCTCGGTAGCCTCTTCGGCTCCGGGGGCGGCATCCTTCGGCATTCCGGCGCTGGACGGCAGGGAGTCCAAGGCTTCGGAAAGGAGGCCGGCGCCCTGTTCGGCAGCCTTCACGGCCGTGGCAAAGCCTTCGACCATGGAATCGGCCCGGACGTTTTCGCCGTTTGGCTTTCCGGGGATGTCCTGGGTCGGCGGCTGCATCCGCGAGTTGACCTTTTCCTTCGGCGCCCAGGTCCGGGCCTGCATCTCCAGCGAGCCGGCGGGCTCGGCGGGCTCCTGGGCGACCTCGGGGGCCCCACAGCCGGCCAAGAGCAGCCCCGACAGGGTCCCGGCGACTCCAATCGATGCGATGAGCGCGGTTCTGGACATCCTGCTCAGTGTACGTGCTTCGCTTGACTCTGAGTTTCCACAGAGTCCATCCTGAGACATGATCTCCGCATTTCTGGCGATGGCCTCGGCCGCTCAGACGCCCGTCAACCCGATGCTGCTGCCGATCGGCGGCGGGCGGGTCCGGCAGGTTCAGGCCGGGTGGACCGATCTTCGCAGCGGCAGGTCCGCCTCGGCGGAAGCGGTGGCCGATGCGGCGAAGGAGCATCGATTCGTCCTCCTGGGCGAGAGCCACGACAACCCGCACCATCACCGGATGCAGGCCGACGTCATTCGGGCGCTCGCGGCTCAGGGCAGGGAGGTCGTCATCGGTCTGGAGATGTTCACCAGGGACAATCAGCGGAACCTTGCGGGCTGGACCCACGGCTCCTGGACCGAAGCCGAGTTCATCGAGCGGTCG
>JAKRSE010000096.1:10965-34950 GCA_022402505.1 Fimbriimonadaceae bacterium
GCGGTCGAACTGGAAGACGCAGTGGGGCTTGGACTATTCGCTCTACCGACCGGTCTTCGAGGCCGCCCGGGAGCTGCGGGCCCCCCTGGTCGCCCTCAATCTTCCCCGGGGCTGGGTGCGGCGGATCGGCCGTCAGGGCCCGGCGGCTCTGGAGCCCGGCGAGGCGATCTGGGCGCCGGACATCGATACCGATACTCCCGACCACCTCAAGGTCTTTACCGCCCTGCTGGGCGGCCATCCGCTCGCCGGTGAGCGGGGCCGGAACATGCACGCCGCCCAGGTCAGCTGGGATGAGGCGATGGCCCAGACAGCCGTGGACTGGATGGCCGGAGTGCGAAGCCGGAAGGCGGTGATGGTCATCCTGGCGGGGTCCGGCCACGCCCTGTACGGCCAGGGCATCAACCTGCGCCTGTCACGGAAAGGCCATCCGAGCCTGACCGTGATCGGATCCGAAGTCGGCTCGGTGCGCGATGGAGTCATGTCCTCGGTCGGCGAGTTCCTGTACGTCTCGCCGGACGTGCCGCGGAGCTGATTCGCCTCGACCCGCCTGCATGGTGCAGAATGCCGAGGATGAAGGTCCTGCTGAGCATCTTTCACCCAACAGTCGGACCGCCGCCGGACGCTGGCATCCCGGAGGCGGCGCGAGAGATCGACGCCCTGAATGACGAGATGATGGCGGCCGGGGTCCGGGTCTTTGTCGGCGGCCTGCGCCCCGCGGCAGAAGCGGTCGTGATCGACCCGAGCCACCTTCATTCGGCTCATGGGCCGGCGATTGGGGGAGACAGCCAGATCGGCGGGCTTTGGGTGTTGGAAGTGGCGGACATGGAAGCCGCCATCGAATGGGGACATAAGGCTTCGCGGGCATGCCGGACCCGGGCCGAGGTCCGGCCCTTCAACTGAAGTCGAAGACGGGCCGAGCCCTGCCGGACCCTGCTGCGGACCCGCGCAAGGGACAGAGTCGTAATGCTCGGGTAATGCCGCTGGGTCATCTTCGTGGCTGATGACACACTTGGACAGCCTGAAGCTTTGGGCGATGTTCGCCATGGTCTTGGCCGTTCTCGTCGGGTGCGGCGGGTCGGGATCGACGGCGGGCGACGTCCTGAACCGAAACCTGATCGTCGAGGATGACGCGGCGATGGACGAAGGAGAAGTCCTGTTCACCCAGTACCTCGCCGAGGACGAGGCGACGGCCCTGGAACGCCTGGAGACCGCCCTGAAGGCCAACCCGAAGTTCCGGAATGTGGAACGGACCTTGTCCTTGGTCAAGGCGACGCTTCCCAGCGGGTTTGACGGCGCCTTCTTGATCCCCAGCCGCGGAGGGAACCCGGACAGAGGGCCGGTCGGCGGCGGACGGTCCCCGATCCCGGGGACGGTGCCGGTCTCCGGCCGGGCCCTCTTCGTCGCGTCTTTCGGAAAGGACCCTTACTTCAACGAGTACGGTCGCGAGCTGGCACCGATCGTTCGGTCTTCCGGATACAAGACCCCGCCGGAGGTGCTCCTCGGCACGGTTGCAGACTACATGACCCTGCCGGCTGACGAGATCGGGCTCCTTTACGTGGACGCCCACGGCTACCTCGTGCCGAACATCCGCGAGAACTCGTGGTGGCCCTTCCTGGTCACCTATCCGATGGACTACGAGAAGGAAGGAAAGCCCTATCTGGCCGAGCTCTATCGGACCGCCGGACCGACCGACTTCATGATGATTCGCTCGAAGCTGTGGGACCCGGAGAGGGAGGAGCATGTCTCCGTGCAGACGGTCGGTCTTGGGCCGGGGTGGCTGACCCGAAACCTCAAGTTCTCCAAAGACAGCCTCGTCTTCATGAACACCTGCTACGGCGACTATCTGGGTGACGCCATGCTGAAGGCCGGAGCGACCGTCTCGATTGGCTGGAACGCCGCCGTCGCCGATGTTGACGCGAACGCCGCCGCCCGCCGTTTCTTTGGGTTGACGGCCGGAATCGACGGCTCCCGAGCCACCTGGACCGAAGCCAAGGCCGCTTTGACCAACGAAAAGCTGGATGTGAGCAAGCAACCCTACTTCGGAACCGCCACCCTGAAGTACCGATCTCAAACCGAATCCGTCTCCCAGATCCTCCCGGAAATCGACTCGGTCAGCACCGATTCGTCCAAGGACGAGATCACCCTTCTCGGCTCATTCGGGAACGGACAGGGGATGGTCTATTCCACCGACTCGAATCCTCCTCGGAGCCTGGCCGTGGTCAGCTGGAGCCGGACCAAGGTCGTTGCGAAGCGAGGCGGCTCGGTGCCGGGGGTCTATGCGGTTTCGGTTGGAGGCCTGAAGTCGAACACGATCCTGATGGAAGGCTGGAAGTTCGCCGGGGCGTCGGGAGGGAAGTTCCTCCTGGCGGGCACCCTGACCATCTCGGTCGGCCCGACCCCCAGAGAGGAGGATCTGCGGGTCTTGGTGACGAACAACTACGGCCCGACGCCGGCCCTTCGAGATCCGATCCTGCTCAAGCCGGTCTTGACCTCCAGCGACCGCTACCTGGTGCTCAAGGTTCAAGGCGCAGGCGGCAAGATCGATCCACTGCCGATCTGGGTGACCGCAAATGGGCGGAGCTTCAGCTTCCCGCATCCGGGATACTATTGGCATCCAGATACGAATGAGTTCCAGATTAACGGTCTGGAACAACTCCGGTGAACATGCCCCTTCACTCCCCGGCTTTGCGCCGGGGAGAGAAGGCATTGGCCCCGTTTCAGGACCTCAGAATCTTCTCCATCTTGCGGCCCTTCGCCAGCTCATCCACCAGCTTGTCCAGCATCCGCACCTGACGGGTTAAGGGATTTACGATTTCCTCGACCCGGTGCCCGCAGATCACGCCCTTGATCTGGTCCGCATTCGGGTTCAGGACCGCATCGGCGAAGAACTCGGCGAAGGTGGTGTCCCGATCAAGGTGAGCCTGGAGCCCGGCCTCATCGAACCCGGTCAGCCACCGGATCACCTCATCCAACTCCCCCCGCGTCCGCCCCTTCCGCTCGACCTTTTCGACATAGAAGGGGTAGACCTTCCGAAAGATCATGGCGGCGATTCGGCCGTCGGTTGCGCCAGCAGGCATCAGGCCCATGATGGCATTCAAAGGTTGGTCACGAGAAGTCCTCAGCCGCCGACCTCGGCGATCAGGCGGAGGGCGGCTGGGTTTACCCAGGCTTGGTCGTGGAACCGTTCGCCCCACTCCCGGGCCGTGACGTCTCGGTAGACGTGCTCCGATTCGTCCTCCACGAAACGCAGCGACTTGCGCAGGTCGGCCCGGAGATCGAGGCGGGCGCCGGTGGCAAGCAGACGTTGCGCCGACTGCTCGGACCCTTCGCGGCCGACTCGGAACGGCTGGCTGACGACCGTTCCGAACAGGGCCGTGTGGCCGCCGAACCCTTGGGGATCGACCGCCGCTCGGGCGTTGGGATCCGCTCCGGCTGCCGTCATCCAGTCCAGAATCTCCCGCTCGTCGAAATCGACCGCCAGGTGCAGGAGCGTGCCGCCGGCCAGCGGCGTCCCATGGAGGGCATAGGTGGGATCTTCCGAACAGCCGAGGCTCGCGGGGTAGATGTCGTCGTGGCTCCACGTGCGCTGGAAAAGGTCCGGATCGCGGGCGAGATGAGCCTCCAGCAGATCTCGTCGGCCCCGATGGAGAGCCATGGGCGGAGTCTCCGGCAGTTCGACGCCGGCCTGCACCAGCAGGTCCAGACAACGATGCTTGCCGGGCGGGTTGCGGGAGTAGGTCTGCAGCACCTGGGCGACCGGTGCAAGGCGGTCTCCGGCGGTGTCGGCAGGCTCGGCCCCGAGCCGGAGAAGGAAGTCCAAGCCGTCTGAGTTCAGGGTCTCACAGGGGTCCATGACCATGCCCGGCTCCAGCTCGGCCCCGAGGGCCTGAAGGCGGCGGGCCGTGTCCAGACGGCCTTTCAGACAGGCCCGTCGAAAGGCGTGCTGGAGGTCGGAAGCGCCCAAGCCGGCCAGCATTTCGACCAGATCGGTCCGGCCCAAGGTGGCTGCATAGGCCATCGGCGAGCCCCAGTTGTCCGGTTGCCCCCGCACCGGCTCGTGGATGAGCTGAGGATGCTTCAGAAGAATCTCGCGAAGGCGGTCGGCGTCTCCCTCCCAAAGCGCGTCGGCCGTCCAGCAGGCCTGCACAAGGCGCGGCCAGCTTGAGACGCCGCAGCTCCGGGCCAGGACGAGTTGGGCGTCGGTCAGTCGGAGAGCCGCGCCCTGCTCCTGGAACTCGGCGAGTGATTCCGGATCGCCGGCCTTGGCTCGACGGAGAAGCTCCTTGGCCTGGCGGCGAAGCTGTTCGAGGTTGGGGCGGACAGGGAGCTGCCGCCGAGGGTGCGAGGGGGTGGATGCGTGTGCCATTGCGACTCCTTGAAACTCGCCCTGGGTCCGCGTTCTCTCGGGCGACGGAGGTTCAATGACCTGCCTCGGTTTTCGTTGTTTTGGTGACAGGTGAGCTCAGCTCTTTCCGCGGACCGGGAGCGACCTGCTCGCGGCCTGAGTCTAGCCGAGCCCGACCTCAGGAAGTCAAGGGGAGGGAGAGAGTCACATCCACCGTGATTCGCCGAACCGTTCCCGTCCGCTCGAAGACGGCCCGGGTGTCTTCTTCGGAGAGGGTGTCCGCCGTCGATCCATCCGCCCGCTCGACCAGGACGGCCGGCGAGTCGGCCAGACGATAGCAGACCGGAACCTGGCACACCGTGAACCCGAGGCTGCCGGCCGGCAGTTCCCAGACCTTGTCCGCGCCGCTGGAATCAACATAGGCGAAGGCTCGTGGCTCGGCGTGGAACTCGTCGCGGCTGAGGAGAGTCGGGTTGAACCGGAGGCATCCTCCCTCCAGGCCGATCCCCAGCTCACCCATTCGGGTCAGGATCTCCTCCTTGACCTGTCCGGTCATGCCCGGCTGCTGAGCGCCGCGGTGACCCGGAGTGTGGGAATAGGGATCGGTGGGGAAGGCGCCGTACTCGCCTGGCGTCTTTCGGAAGCCGAGGCCGTCGCGGATGTCGTGGTAAGCTGCCGCGATTCGGGCGTCGCCAAACTCGAGCCACCGCTCCTGGACGGCCAGCAGCAGCTTGGCAACCATGTGCCAGTAGATGCTGCCCAGCCCCTCGAACATGAACATGGTGCTGCTGCGCCCGGTGAACTCGCGATGACGGAACGTGGCCTCCCAGAGGTCCAGGACGGCCTGGCGTGCCGGGCCTTCGATCCCGGTGGCATCGAGTCGGCTCGCCACGTCCCGAGCGTTCTTCAAGTCGGCCTGAAAATGCCAGTTTCCACTCAAATCCTGGACAAAGAGCGCTGAATCTTCGACCGGCGGCGGTCCCGCGAAGGTGTTCCGTTCCAGGATCGGCGTCAGCTCCCGGTTGGGGTAGAGCAGATAGCTGTGCTGGTCCGGTCGGTAGAGGTCGCTGGCGCGGAGGGACTGGAGGAGGGTCACCACCTCCTCTTGGCTCAAGGCTCCTGAGCTCAAGGCCGCGACCTGCCCTTCGAGCATGAGGGCGAGACGCTGAATGGAGGCCGAGTCAGTTGAAAGATGGAGGACGTTGTAGCTCTCGTAGAGGCCGTCCGGCCGACGGGACTCCCGAATCGCCGCATCCAAGACGGGCAGGGCCGCGGCGATCAGCTCGCCAGGGCGGACGGATCGGCTGCCGGAGGGCCCTTCGGAATAGATCCGTTCCCGGTGCCTCGCCCCCGCACGGCCGAGTCGGCTCATGGCGAGGAATCGCTCCGAATCCGTGCAGGAATCCGCCGTCAACCCACTCAGAACCGACGTCAATTCGCCGAGCAGATCGGCCACTGGCTCAGAGACCTCCACCTCGGCGTCAGCCATGATCCCGGCCAGAAAGGCCAGGTACCGGCGGAGATAGAAGACCGTGACCATGGACAGCCCCCAGCCGGCCAGGGCGTTGTTCGCATCGTTCCACTCGGGTCGCTGAGTGTTCAGCCAGATCCCTCCCCCGGGAACCAGGTTGCTGAGCTTGACAAGGGCCGGGACGAGGAGCTTCTCGGCCAAGGTGACGAGCCGGACTTCGCCCGACTCATCGGCGACCAGCTTTCCGTCCGACCCAAGCGAATCGGCCCGCTTCATCAGGGCATCGTGCAGGGGATGATCGAAGGTGATCGTATGCTTCGGATCTCGGCAGATCGCCTCGAAGTCGGCGATGATGTAGGGAACTCGAGCCGATGCGTAGGCCCGACGGTTGAGACTTTTGTTCAGGCTCCCAGGCTCAAACCTGTTCAGACTCTCCAAAAGCCGGAGCAGGTAGACGATCTGATGGTCGCCCCAGTACCCGATGTGACCCCAGGGGTTGTCCGGCTCGGACACTTCCCAATCGATCCCCGAGCGGCTGATTCGGTAGGGGTTGTAGCCATCCGCCGTCGAGGCGTTGAGGAAGATCGAGACCATCGGCTCGAGGGCTGCCGGCCAGCTCTGAGCGAGGCTCTCCCAGTTCTGAAAGATGTCGCGCCAGTTGCCTTGGTAGGAGTAGATCGGCCGCCCCTGGGCATCCTTCAGGATGATGTTGAAGTGGTTCCAGGGACGGCTTGGATCGCCGTGGCGACGGCTGAACGTCAGGGGCAGGTACTCGCCCGCAATCCTCTGAAGCTGGACATCCTGAACGGTCGAGACAGAGCGCTTCAACTCGGTCAAGTCCAGCTCTCCGGGCAGGGAAGCCAGCCAAGAACGATGTGTTTCGTACACCTTTCGATTCCTGACTTGAACAAAATCAACGAAATCCGAGGATGGAAATCGGCCGCCGTTACTGAAGGCACCGCCTCTCATGCAGTTGAAGAGGACGTTGGCGAAGTGGTGCGCCGAGGCGGTCTGGTCGGCCGTATCCTGGAGTCCGTCGGCGGCGGCGATGCGGCTCCTGAGTCCACGGCGGTTGGCCTCGATCGCCCGGTCCAGCGATGCCCGGAGTGAGGCCGGGTCCCGGAGTTCGGCCTGAAGCCGGAGCACAGCAGTCTGGTCCAGCCCGGTGTCGATGACGTTCACCCAACGCGCCTCTCTCTCGAGGATCGAAGTCGTCACGAGCAGATGGGCCCCCATCTCCCCGCGGATTTCGGCCTCAGGCTGAACCTCCCGGCCCAGTCGGAACGCTCGCACCTGCCGGTCGCAGAGCAATCGCACCGCGTTCTCGCGACCGAGCGTCCAGGCGACGGCGACTCGAAGGGACTCGGCGGGCTCGGCCTGGTCGGTGATCCGGGTGTTGAGGTGGAACAGCGAGAGCGAATCCGCCAAGGCCTCGTGGCGCATGTATGCGGCCGCGAGATAGCTGAGGTCGCCGTACATCTGGCGGCTGATGTTCGGGGCGATGATCTGGTGCCAGCCGTCAAGCACCCGAACCTCGAGAGGCCCCCCCGACAGGTTCTCCAGCCGGCATTCTCGGACGAATCCGTAGGGCTCGCAGGTGGTCAGACTCCAGCGGAATCGGAGCTGATCGTCCGCCTCTTCGAACACGACCCCGGTCCCCAGAACATGCTTGAAGAGGTTCCGGGCAGTCGGCTGCCAGGTCACCCAGCCGCCGTCCCGCCGAACCTGAATCACCGTCAGAGCGCCGGAAGTGTCCGGATGCCGCATGATCTTGTCGGCCGTCTGATAGGGGAACACCGCGCCGTCGGAATCGACCCGACCGGCTGAGAAGGGCCCGTTGCTTCCCAGGAAAAGCCAGTGATCGCTGTCGCTGACCAGGCTCATCAGGAAGGGCGGAAGTTCGTCGACATTGCGGATGGCGATGTAGGTTTCTCCGTCGATGGAGACGAATTCAGCGGGGTCCAGAGCCGGCATCGAAAGCTTCCTCACCCTTGAGGGGCAGTCTGGCAGATTACCCGCGGGCGGACCATTCGGCACATGTCGCTCAGCTGCGTGAAGGCCGCCGCTGTTGGCCGGTCCTGGTCCTAATCCGGCCGTTTCACCAGAGTCGTCACAGTGGAGGCCAGGCCCTCGGTGACCGCGTTTCGGGCGGTGGTCAGCACAGAGTCATTGAAGTTCGGGTCGAGCGGGTTCCAGAAGGCCGTGTGGATCGGGATGACGAGGACATCGCCCAGGTCGTAGCCGACCACGAGGGACCCATACTCCGGATCGTTCAAGACCCTGGCCCCCCGGGTGAAGTCCGTGCCCCAACCGAAGGGTCGGCCGACGAATTCCGGAATCGTGACCGTGTGCCGACGTTCGAACGCACCGTTCCTCCAGCGGGTGATCTCGAACCTGCCGCCTTCCCAGCGGTTTCGGCCGAGCTTCTCCTTGCGATGAACGGCGAACCCGTGCAGGTTGACCAGGGTCTCGTTCACCACATAGGTCATGGTCATTTTGTCCAGGGTCCCAGTCTGGGCGAATTCGGCGGTGGCCGTCTCCTCCTTCCTCGCGCCCTGGTCCAGGTACGAAACGCTGCCGCTGATCCGGATGTATCCCAGGGTTCGCGAGGTCGTCCTCAGAAAGACCGAGTCCTTGTCGGTTTCGATCTCCGTCCCGCTTTGGTCGCCGGCGATGGTCTCCAGGGTGGTCTCGATCCCGTCGGTGATCTTGAAGCGGAATCGCGCCTCGAAGCCGGCGTCCTTGTAGGGGTGTTCCAGCCGGATCGTCAAGCGCTGGGCGGGAACGTACTTCCCGGTGTTCGGAACGAGCCGGACGGCGCTGCGACGGATGAGGTAGCGGACGACCTGGAACGGATTGCCGCTCTGGACATCGCGCAGAGTCGTACCGTACTCGGCCAGGGGGCCGAGCAGTCCGGTCACATCGAACACCCGGAGGGCTGCCCGCAACGCCGCCACCCGCCGCCCGCTCAGGCTGCCCGGCTCCAGGTAGCGAGCGTTCACCCCCGCGACCGGTCGGAGGGCGGCCAGGACGCGGCGGGTCGTGTCGTCGCTGCCGGCCAGGGACCCGAGCATCTGACCCAGGGTCGCGATTCCGCCGGTGGGTTCCGTCGCGTAGTCGAGCGCCAGGCTCATCTCCGTTCCTGAAGCCCGAAGGTCGGCGAGAGTCGATTCCAGCTGGGCCTGGGTGTAGGGCTGCCCTCCGGCTCCCGTCAGGTCGAGCGTGATGTCGGCGAAGATCCGGACGAGCGCCAGCTGTCTCAGGCGTCGCAGTTCGGCCCGGAACGCTGCCGCATGGAGCCGCCATTCGGGAAGATCAAGGGCCGCCGGGTCGGGCGATCCGAAGACGCCGCTCAACACGACCCCGCCATGGATCTCCGAGGTCACGCGATCAGCCATCGAGACGGGGACGTCCTTGGTTCGGGCGTAGTCGAGGATGCCGCCGAACTGCGGCAGGAACGGCACCGAAAGCGGCCCCTCCTTGGGTTCCGGAGCCGAAAGGGGGGTGGGATAGAACCCATCGAGGCCCCGTTCCAGGACGTAGGTATAGACCGTTGCCGGTCGGGTCACATGGTTGTAGAAGGCATACCGGGTGGTCGGAGAGAGGGTGTTCTGAACCTGGCGGACGGACACATCGCCGTCGAACGCCCCGGGCAGGGGCTCCACCGTGAACTCTTCGCCGACCTCTCTCGAGGCGGGCCTGGCTTCGGGGCTCGGTTCGGCTGCGCTGCGTGAGGGGCTCCTTACGGTGGTGGCCATCGCGTTCGCGGCGGTGGCGATGGCCGTCTTCAGGTCTGCCGGAGGGCTCTCCAGGGCGAAGCGGTCGGCGGCCCAGGCGGCGGCGATCCGGTCGGCCAGAGTCTGAATCGCCGGAGCCGCCTCCAGCTGGTCCAGAAGAGCGGTCCGCCGCGCGGTCTGCTCGTTGGACATTCCCATCGCAAGGTGGACCAGGGCCACGGCAGTGCTTCGCGCGTCGATCTTCTGGCCGGCAGCGCCCGGCCGGAGGACCGCAAGAGCCATCAGCTTCCCGCTGGATTCGTCCAGCACGGTCGCCAGAGTCGGAGCCTCCTCGTTGACCGCGACCTTGAGGCCGCTGCCCGAGCCCGCCGCCGTCTCGCTCTGCCCGGAGACGACGACGACATTCTTCAGGTCGGTGCCGGGGGCCAGTTCCAGGCCGACGGTCACGCTCGCCCCGATCGGCCCCGGAACGCTCCCCGCCCCGCTCCCCCCGCAGCCCATAGACGCCATCAGGCAGAAACAGCCCAAACCGATCAGCCAAGTCCAACGATGCATGGACTTCAGGATGCCGGCGAGGCATTTCTGGAGCATTACGCGCCGGGTCGGCGGGAACCTCTGGACCGGGGCTTGCGACTCCCCCGGCTGGATTCGGTGCCAGGCGTCTGCCGCCGGCCGGGAATTCACCGTGCTCCTCGACCGGCTGCCGTGTGCCGACTGCGGCAGCCGGCCATGGCTCCCCTGACCGGCTGAGAAGGGCCCGTTGCTTCCCAGGAAAAAGCCGGTGATCGCTGTCGGTGACCAGGCTCTTCAGGAAGGGCGGAAGCTCGTCGACATTGCGGATGGCGAGATGGGTTTCACCGTCGACGGTCATGAATTTCACAGGGTTCGCAGCAGGCACTCCAGACGGTCCTTTCCCTGAGCAGGGCGGAGTTCAGCCTGCCCACGAGGGTCGGAGTTCGGGCTTGGCCGGTTCCCGCAGACGGGCGATGCCCGAGTTCTCCCATCCACTTGGCAGGCGCACACGCCGGGGTGTAAGCTCGGCAGCAGACGGCGGGCAGTCGCAATGAGCAAGGATCTGATGGCGGCCGCCCGAATCGGCGACCTGGAAACTCTGCGGGCCCACCGAGCGCGACTTCTCGAAGAGGCAGAGGACTACCCGAGCTTCGTCTGGCAGGCTGCACTTGAGGCGGATCAGGTCGGGGTGCTGGAGCTCTGCCTGGAAGCCGGGCTGGATCCGAACGGAACCCCGGAGTCGCGGCCTCTGCTCGAGGCGGCACGGTCGGGAGCGAAGCACTGCCTCCAGCGGCTCCTCGCAGCCGGAGCAGACCCTCGGCTCGCCGATGAGGACGGACGCGACCTCCTCCTCATCGCCGTCTCCATGCAGGATCGAGACCTGGTGCGGCTCGCGCTGGAGCGAGGCGGAAATCCGTTCGGCGAGAGCATGGACCTGCTGCTCACCCATGTGCCTCAAGACCTCGCGAAGGCGGTTCGGCAGGCTCGGGCCGATCTCAAGCAGCAGTACGCCTCGCTCCTGGCGGCCGCCGAGGTCATCACCAAGGGGGGCACCGTCGATCGACGGCTGACCGCCGAAGAGATCGACACGCCGATTCCACTCAAGCGAGGCGCAACCCTGATGCACCTCGCGGCTCGGGCGGACAACGCGGAGGCTCTGCGGACGCTCGCCGCGATGGGAGGCAATCCGAACTCGCTTGACCAGACCGTGCACGAGCGCAGATACGGCCGGGGGACCGTGCTGGAGATTTCGTCGGTCTTCGGTGGGCGAACCCCGCTGATGGTCGCGGCGAGCCACGGGAGAGAGTCGGCGGTCCGAACCCTTCTGGACCTCGGGGCCGACGTCCATCTTGCGGATCCGAAGGGCGAGACCGCCCTGCATCTGGCCTGCCGGCAGGGAAGGGAATCGATCATTGAGATGCTGCTGGGTGCGGGAGCCGATCCGAACGCGGTCACCGAGGAGGGCGCGCCGCCGCTGCTGATCGCCGGCTACTTCGGCTCCGCCGGCGTCGTCCGGCGATTGCTGGAGGCTGGAGCTGCCGTGGATCAAGCGGACCACACCGGGGTCACACCCTTCCTGGCCGCCTGCTGGGAAGGCCGCACGAAGCAGGCCCAGCTCCTCCTGCAGCACGGCGCCAGAGTCGATGCCTCCTCGGAAGAGGGAGACGTCTGGGATGCCCTTCACGCCGAGCGACGAACGAAGACCCTCAAGAGCCTGCTGCCGCACCTCGAGCTGAATCCGGAGGGTCGGGAGCAGTCCCCGCTGGCGGCGGCTGCGGCCTTCTTCCACCTGGAAGCCGTTCCGATGATGGTGAAGGCCGGCGCAAGGCTGAAGCCCGGCGAGCAGGTGAACCTCATCGACGCCTGGGGGGTCGATCTCGATGCACACGTGGCGGCGGTTGCGGCCATGGCTCCGCTGAGTGGCGGAATCGCGCCCGACGCCCTTTACCGGGCCGCCCGGGCGGACAACCTCGATCTCGTCGGCGCCCTCTTGGAACTCGGCGCGGACCCTCAAGGGCCTCCGCCCGCACTGGCCCAAAGTCTGAAGACGAGGATCATCCGCCTGCTCCTGCAGAGCGGGGCAGACGTCGATTCACGCGACGAATCGGGCAGGACGGCGCTGGCCTGGGCGGTTCTGGAAGAGAATCTCGAATCCGTGAAGCTCCTGTTGGAGCAAGGTGCCGACCCGGGGGCAGAGGACCGCGAAGGCATCCGGCCCGTCGATCTGGCCGCCCTCAGCCCGCCCGCGATCCAGAAGCTGTTTGCCGCTCACAACCCCTACCTGGCACGAGTCGGCTCCTTGAGGCTGCAGCGGATGTTCAGCGACTACGATCCCCCCACGCCGGCGGAGGTGGCTTCAGCCCTGGATCAGGGCGGCGATCCCAACCTGACGGTGGGTCGCGGCTTCAGTCTGCTGCAGGTGGCGGCGGCTGCCCGCAACTGGGATGCGGCCGATCTGCTCCTGATCGCCGGGGCCTCGCCGGACTGGAAGGCGGACGCCCTGCTCGGGATTCGGAAGTGGGCCGACCGGGACGATGGCCGGTTCCGGGCGGAAGTCGCTGTGATCGAGGCCCTTGTCGGTGAGGAGGCGCAGCCCGTGGAAGGCGGGTTCGGCGCGGTCGCGTTTCGATTGGACTCCCAGGTGGAGGCGATGAAGGATCGGCTGACCGCCGAGGGCATGAACCGGACCCTGGCTGACATCTCGGCATCCAGGGAGACCGTGGTCCGGCTTGCCGAACAGGTCCGGCCCAGGTTCACCTCCGGCTGGTGCGGCTCGTGGCGGTGTCATCCGATCGGCAGCGAGCGCCTTCTCTGCGTGCCGACCGGCGACCCCTACGAGGTGGTCGCCCTGATCCAGCCCCACGCGGGCGAGCACGATGTCGGCGTCTTCGAGATTCTGGACTTCCTCAAGCGCCACGAACCGCTTGGCTGGAAGCTGGTCGGCCTCGGCTACGACACCCTGGACCTGGAGTTCGCCTCGCTCCCGGCGGACCTGGCGGCGTTCGCCCAGGAGCTGTACGGGTTCTGTCCCGACCTGATCGACCAAGGCTTCGAATCCCTGAACGGGCTTGAGACCCACCTCAAAACCACCCGCCGACTGCATCTCTGGTGGGATTGAACGCCGAGCGACATCTCTGTCCAGCCGTCAGGTCAGACTTCCGGCGTGCACCCCCTCCTGACTCCAAGATGCTGTGCGGAGTAGAGGGGGCTGTGTCTTTGCTCACCAGGCTCGCTTGGCCGACCAAAGGAGAATTGCAGCGAGTATGCACGCGCTGAAAATGGCATGCGGGCATGAACGAGTGAACAAGCCTCAGCCGGCAACGTCAACCGCTGCGATGGCCTCACAGCAAGACCGGATCATCCACCTGTTGAACAGGTTCGGACTCGGCGCGAGTGCGGAAGACTTGGCTTACTACGGGGCCGGGTCATGGGAGGATGCGATCGAGAAGCTCCTCAATGATGACCGTCCCGAAGTCGACGTGAAAATCGCCGAGTCCTTCTTTGATCCTGGGAATCCAGGGCTCCAAAGAATGTCGCAGCTCCAAGGCCACTGGTACCGACGGCTGATCATCACCAACCGTCCACTACAGCATCGAATGTTGCTGTTTTGGCACGATCACTTTGCCACCGGAAGTTCGAAGGTCAGAATTGCCCAGGCCATGCTCAGTCACATGGACACTCTTTACGAGAATGGGCTCGGCTCGTTCCGAAGCCTGCTCGGAGCAGTGGCCATGGACCCGGCCATGATCATCTGGCTGGACCTTCAGGAGAACACCAAAGATTCACCAAACGAGAACTTTGCCCGGGAACTGATGGAGCTGTTCACGCTTGGAATCGACAATGGTTACACCGAGAGCGATGTTCGTGAAGTTGCCCGCGCATTCACGGGTTGGCAGTATCGGCAGTCTCGACGCCGAGGCAACCGGACCATCGGATTCGCCATGGATCGGGACCTGCATGATGACGGGCCGAAGACGATTCTGGGCCAAACCGGCAATTTTGACGGAAATGATGTGATGGATATCCTGTGCAGGAATCCAGAGACGGCTAGGTTCATTGCCAGGAAGGCTTGGGAGTACTTTGCCTACAAGGGCGTTGATCCGGAGACACTCGACCGGATCACGAAGCCCTTTGTGGAATCAGGACTGGAGATCAGGTCTCTGATTCAAGCGATTGCGACTGATGAGCAGTTTTACAGTCCGAAGGCAGTGGGGACCAAGGTCAAGAGTCCCGTGGACTTCTGCGTGGGCAGTGCTCGTGCGATTGGCGTGCAAAAACTGGAGCGTGCCGATGCTTCTCGGCCCGTGCCCTTTGGAAGTTTGCTGAAGGTCGCAACAAGGGACATGGGCATGACGCTCTTGGAACCACCAGACGTCAACGGTTGGCCCTCCGGACAGGATTGGATTTCGTCGGCAACGATGATGAAGCGCATCGCATGGGCCAGGTTGCTCTTCATGGGCGAACAGCAGGCCTTGACCCGCAATCGTCGTCGCGCACCGCCGTTTACGGCGCGCGAGTTTTTCAAGGCCACGACTCCGGCCGAACTTGCGCTGGAACTGATCAATGTGCTGGGAGCGACGACCACGCCAGAGCAGACTGCGACGGTCGTTTCGGCTGCGGAAGCGGCAGCGGGCGGGCCACTGACCACTCAGAACTTCAATGCCGTTGCATCTCAGGCAGCGACTGTCCTGTTTGCACTCCCCCGATTCCATATGAACTAAGTCGGCCGGCCGGCAAAGCTCTGGCTGTCTGCTGCAGTTCTGGGCGCAACGGGGCTGCCAGAATCCTCCATCTGCTTGTCGGGCTTGTCTCTCTGAGAAGGTTGAAGAAGCACCGCATCTTCCGCCGGTTCCCCATGGAGAGAGGCTGAAGAAGCTGGCGGCCCCGGAGGGACTCGAACCCCCGACGCCCTCCTTAGGACTGACGTTTTCTAGGCTCAACGAACCTACTCAGTTGTCCGCCGTTGAACCTAAATGGCCACCGTCTTCCGCCGCGTTGGAGAGACCTTGGAGAGACCAGCAGACCACATGCCAATGGGGCAAATCGTCTTGACGCTGCTCTACGCAAATCGTCGGAGACGGAGCGAATTGAGGATCACCGAGACGCTGCTGAAAGCCATTGCCCCTGCCGCGAGCATCGGGCTGAGGAGTCCAAGTGCGGCGAGCGGAATCATCACGACGTTATAGATAAACGCCCAAAAGAGATTCCACTTAATGGTTCCAAGCGTAGCTCTTGCGAGGCGGATGGCTTGTGGAACACCACGTAGATCAGCTCGCAGTAAGGTGACTCCAGCAGTTTCGATTGCGACTTCCGTGCCATGCCCCATCGCAATACCAAGGTCTGCTTGCGCAAGTGCGGGCGCGTCGTTTATTCCATCTCCCACCATCGCCGTTGAGCCTCTATCCTGGTATGCCTGGACGTGGTGGGCCTTGTCTGCCGGGAGAACGCCCGCGTGCACTTTCGAGATGCCAACTTGCTGGGCAACTGCGTTCGCAGCTCGTTGATTGTCCCCGGTGACCATTACTACTTCAATGTCAGCTTGCCCAAGGAGTGAGATTGCCTCTTTGCTCGACTCGCTGATAACGTCCGAAACAGCGAATACTGCGACGTTTCCTCCTGCTTTTGCAACGAAGACCGTTTTGCCTTGACTTTCCAGCTTGTCAAACGCCTCAGCGATCTCAGGACTGATGACTTCGCTTGCAATCACCCAGCCCGGCTTCCCCACACTCACCATCATGCCCGCTACTTCGCCTGTGACGCCCTTTCCTCCAATAGCTTCAAACGTCGTGGGCTCTTCCCACTGCAAGTCTTCGGCCTTTGCCGCCTGCAAGACGGCCTTTGCGACGGGATGCTCACTCTTCGATTCAAGCGCGGAAGCTGTTCGAAGAGCATCGGTTCGCGTCCAAGTTCCGAACGTAACAATGTCAGTGAGGCGCGGCTTGCCTTCGGTGATCGTTCCGGTTTTGTCGAGCAGAACCGACCGAATACGACCAGCGCGTTCCAGCGCCTCGCCGTCCTTAATTAAGATTCCGAGTTCCGCGCCGCGCCCTGTTCCAACCATCAAGGCGGTTGGCGTAGCTAAGCCGAGGGCGCAGGGGCAGGCGATGACAAGAACGGCTACAGCGGCGAGCAATCCCGTTTCAAGTCCCCTGCCAGAAAAGACGTATGCGAGGGCGGTCAGAACGGCGATACCAATCACGACCGGAACAAACACCGAGGAGATTCGATCAGCAAGCCCCTGGAGGGGGGCTTTTGAACCTTGAGCTCGTTGTACGAGAGACGCGATCTGGGCGAGCATCGTCTCAGAACCCACGTGGACAGCCCGAAAGGTAAATGACCCTTGTTCATTTACCGTGCCCCCCGTAACTGAATCACCCGGAGTTTTGCGTACGGGAATCGGCTCCCCGGTCACCATGGATTCATTTACAAAAGATTCACCTGATATGACCTCTCCATCGACAGGGATTCGCCCCCCAGGCTTCACCACGACTGTCATTCCAACCAGTACCTCGGAAATCGGCACTTCGCGCTCACTTCCATCGGCATCGACAATGGTCGCTAGTTTCGGAGCGAGGTCCATGAGCTTTCGGATGGCATCTGACATCCGCGACTTAGCTTTTGCCTCCATGTATCGACCGAGCAAGATCAGAACTACGATCACCGCACCAGTTTCAAAGTAGATGTGCTCACTTTGCTCATGCCCGGAGAAGGCAAACAGCGCATAGGTACTGTAAATCCACGCCGCACCCGTGCCCATGGCAACGAGCGTGTCCATCGTCGTGGTTCGATGTCGCGCGGCCTTTGCGGCCACGACAAAGAAACCTCGTCCGCACCAGAGGATTGCAGGTGTTCCCAACGCAAAGAGTAACCAGTTTGCCCATTCTGGCCTTGGATGCCAAAACATCGAGAGGGCGAATAACGGTGCAGTGAGAATCGCTGAGAGCCAGAGGTTCTTCTGCATCAGTCTTTTGGATTCTTCCGACTCCAACCGCAGGTGTTCTGCGTGCTCGGAAGCTGAATGACCAGCGTGGGGGTCACTCGGGATCACTCGCGCGGCATATCCCGCTGAGTCCACGGCGGCAACTAATTCGTCGGTGGAGATAGTCGGCCCATGCAGAATAGTCGCCTCATGCGTCGCGAAATTGACAGTCGCATCGGTGACAGAGTCTCCTTTGGCAAGGGCTCGTTCAACTCGGCGCACACACGAGGCGCAGGTCATTCCCTGGATGGATAGCCTCGTCTCTTTCAGGTTTTCGGAGTGTTCGTTCATTCTTGTGAAGCTTTGTAGCCCTCCTCATTCACTGCCGCTATAGCTCGCTCAGAATCAATGCCCGTAAAGGTAGCGGTTCCAGAGGCCAGATCAACGCTCACTTCAGAGGCTCCTTCGAGCGAATCGATGGCTTCTTTCACGTGCTTCACGCAGTTTTGGCACGTCATTCCGGACACTTTGATGGTTGTTTTCATTCTTATACTCCCATGGGTATCTACGCCCTTACGAGCCTCGACATTACATCCTCAAGCTCATCGATCATTTCCTCCCGGGTCATCGTTTTCGTCTGCTCATGCGAACTTGGGGAGCCATGATCGAGGATGCACGTGCGAATGTGTGAAGCGGCAACGGCTGCCGCAACCTGGTTCAAGGCGGAGGTGATGGCTGAAATCTGCTGAAGGACGTCACAGCAGTACGCGTCTTCTGACAGCATCCGTCGAATGCCACGGACTTGCCCTTCTAGGCGAGCCAATCGGCGATCCGTTTTCGTGCGGGTTTCTGCTTCCATGACCTCACTATACTCCAGGGAGTATAGTGAGGTCAAGGCAATCGGTCAGAAGTTGACCGAGTAGCCAACAGTCAACCGGACAGGTGAGGCTTTCTCCCGCTTTTCCCGGAATAGATCGGTCTGAATCCCAAAGTCAAGCACTCCCGTTGAAGACAGTTGCTTGCGCATTCCCAGTCCGACCCAGCCATTGAGATTCCCTCCCCGTTGCCGGGATTGCTCAACTCCAAACTCCGCCAGAAGCGTCTGGTCAAAGCGACGGGGATACCCGAGTGGCTTCGAGTAACCAATCACCGCTCCGAGGCTCGTCTGACGCAAATTAGGTTCAGCCTCCGTGGAGTGAAGAACGTCGACATTCAGGTGAATTTTGTCGAACTGCCCAACCGTTTTTGTGAGTATTCCCCGTGCGCGAAGATCAACACCTTTCCCGCCAGAGACAGGTACGCCGACATCGACACGATATCCAAATGCGGGCTTATCACCAATCTCGCGTGCGACGCCTTCGAAGTAGCTGAACTCCACGGCATTTCCAACGGCTTTGCGCGATTCCGATGAATACGAGGGCTCGAATCCAATCGAAATGTCTTTGTTCTTGGCGAACCCGTACTGGAGCTCGGATCGGAAGTTGTAGACAGGCTTCCCTCGTCGAAACGTATCAAGCCTGAATCCATTTTGAAATTCGAAGGATCGGTAGGCAATCGAGTACGCGTCTTCAAATCTCAGCGGCCGTTCTTTATCGAGATTGTTGTGATCGCTTGCCAGCGAAGCTGAAGCGATCAGAGCGCAGCATCCGAGCGTGACTAGCCGTCTCACTGTGAGCCTCCATCAGACGGCGGCGTTGAACCACCACCAGAGCGATAGGGATTGGGCCGGTCGATCTTTCGATAGGTTTCCGGCGTCCCGTAGTTGAGCTTTGACCAAGCTTCCAACGACAGTGGCTTGACCTCCTTAAGGTCAGGATTGGCTTGGACGAACTTTTCGAACGCAGCCTGTGAGGTGAATGCCCTCGACCACGACGAGCACTCGGGATGCTCACCAAATACTTCGAGGAACACGACGTCCTTGATATTTGAAGTCCAGTTGCCCTCCTCATCAGAGATCATGATAAGAAGCCGATTGTCGTCTTCTGTAGCCGCGCGGATGATGGCTCTTCCAGGGGTCTCGGCAGCCATATCGCGGGCGCACATCATGCACCGAACCATCATTGTCCAGCCGTTGGCAGAAACCGTAGCTCCCCAAGGGCCTTCCTCTGGCAAGGCAATCGAGCAGTGTGCACACTCGCTCATGTCCATCCAACCCATCCCTGACATGAACATAACGTCATCCTCACTCCCTTTCATCATTCCCATCCCGGGGGTGCTCGTTGGATGTCGGTGATCGTGCAAGGTCATCGGTTCGCCTTGTCCTGCCTTTTGACCCGCATGTGTAGTCGCCAGAACACGATAGATCGCGATTTTGATCTGATCTTCCTTCTGTTTCTCCGTCAAGCCAGGGTAGGCGAGAATGTCGTTCACGTTGTCGTGAAGCATATGGAGATTGTCGAAGGCGTTCGCAATGTAGGGAAACCGCTTTGCAAACCGGGGGCTCATTTCGGCGGTCATGGGCATGAAATCCCGGTCAGTTTTGTAAAGCTCAGAAGTTCGATACTGCTCACCTAGCACCTCGTACTGCGGAACATGATCCTTGACCGGAACGCGGTAAAGCATGTCGTAGTTGACGGTTTGCAACCAGTGGTATCCCCAAAACAGTCCGTTCACCTTTGGATAGTTCCTGCGAAACGTCATGCTGTACGGGAAACTGTCGAGGTACTCCATGTTCATCGGAAGACCCGTGATCGCGTATGGCTCGCTCTGATAGAACTTCCACAGTCGGTCGATCTCCACTTCTTTCTGCGCATCTGTCATCCCGGGATGACTGAATACGTCGATTGTCTGAAAGTGCAACGTGTGCGCCCAGTCGAAAACCTTTTCGAGGTATCCATACTTTTGGACAAACCGTGGCGAGATGGCAGCTTCGTCAACGGGCATTGAAGGCGGATGCTGAAGCACCCAGTCAATCTTCGAAAAGACCTTCGATTCCAGCTGGTTCGCTTGTCCAGTGACGAGGGCCTCGTAGGCCATCGCATGACCGACGCCGGTTGCGTACATGTCCTTGGCGAAAGCGGGGATGCGGTCAATCGCCCAGTTGTAGGGCCCTCGCTTGTAGAAAATCTCGTCAAGTCCACGGCTGTTCATCCAGCGCGGTAAGTCAGACGGCATGGTGGGCATGGGCGACTTTGTCCCTTCCTTCATTTCCATTCCAGGCATTTGCGCCCAGGCGGTCGGAAGGAGAGCAAACGCCATTGTAAGGGCAAAAACTTGTCTCATTGTTGTTCTCATAGTGGTTTGCCCCGGATCAAACCGGGGCTTGTCTAGCCCTGCTTACTTCGCAGGCTTGGTCACGAGCGCGATGAACTCGGAGAGGCTGAGAGCCTTTGCGTCCGCAACCTTGTTGTCTTTCACGTACTTGTCGAACGCTGCTTTCGAGCTAAACGCTCGAGAGAGTTCCGCGCACTCCACATGCTTCTTGAATGTATTCAAGAACACGGCGCCCTCCGGCCCAGTCCACTTGCCTTCCGTTCGCTTGAGTACGACCGGCTCGCCGACTTTTTCACTTGGCGAGTAGACGACCAGATCGCCTTTGTATCGCTTCTGATCCTTGATCACGCAGTAGAGGCAGCGGTACTCGATCCGCTTGTTTCCAACCTTAACGACAACTTCGTTGTCTTGGGTTTTCGTGTTTTGAACAAGCTTGAGCTTGCAGTAGGGGCAATCCGCTTCGTGAGCGGACGCAATTGACGTCATACCGAGCAGGCCGAATACGGCGAGGGCGGCAATCGTTTTTGAGAACAGTTGAGTGTTCATTTGTTTGTATTCCTTTGTCACTTGACGACGACTTTGCCTTGGATCATGTCCATGGAGCACGCGAACTTGATTTCGCCAGCTTCCTTTGGGGTGAACTTGAAGACCACCGTTTTGCCTTCCTTCACAGACTGCTTTTGCTTGAGCGACTTGAACTCGACCGTAGAACCGCAACCCATGTTCTTCCCACCCTTGAAGGTGAGTGCAACAGGTTTGCCCTTCTTGACCGAGATCAGGGCAGGACTGTACTTGCCGTCGGCGATGGTTACGGTGAGCGTCTGAACTCCCTTGACGTCCTTTGCCGGAACAGGCTTTTCGTTCTTTGCCTGGCTGTGCTGCGCGGACATGCCGGAGCAGCAGGATTCGTCTGGTGCGCCCCCAAGAGCGGAAGCGATTGAAGCAACTCCGAGAGCTGCGATTGCGAGTGAGATAAGTGTTTTTGTTTTCATTGATTTTTCCTAAGTTAGTTTCCGTAGACCAAGAGGCCTCCGAAGTGTCCTGCACTAGCCACAGCAGCCGTGGCTGCAATGAGCGATGCGATGTAGATAGTTGATGTGTGGGCCTCGCGCCTGCGCCACAGAACTAAGCCCGTCATTAGCAGGGTTGATGCTGTAGCGAGGACGAAGTGGATGAGGGCATTTCCGGTCCAACTAAATCCAACTCGGTAGAACGCGAGTAGACCAGTTGGGACGGCGAACCATGCACTGATTGCCCCGAACAGCAGACATAGCCATGCGCTCTTACGCAGGTCATCCGACCTTTTTCGAATCCCGACAAGTTCCAACAAAGCTCCGAAAAGGAACAGTGCGATGGGAAAGTGAATTACGAGCGGGTGCATCGAGTGCTTTGGGAGGAGCTGATCGAGAATGCTCGCCTTAGCTTTACCTTCACTCTTTGCCCTCTCTTTCAGTGTGCCGGGCACTCCTTCCGGGTGACTTTTGGGATCACCCGGCAAGGTATCTGCCTTCCACTCTTGCTCGTTGGTCCACCCATCGGTATCAGAGTCTTTCGCGGCAACTGATTGAATAATCAGACTGTCCAATCGGCTCTTTTGACTTGCGCGGAGGCCAAGCTTAAGGTCCCGCCCGAACGGGTTATGTTCAGGTGGTTCGGTGTGGCACGTCATGCACGAGTTACGCGAGATCCGAGATGACTCCTTCATCCGCGTAACTTCGTGGAACTTCTCCATGTCTTCAGGAGTGGCGAATGCACTCGCTGTAGAGCACGCGATGACGAGCAAGGAAAGTGCGACTCTCATCGCCGTTTACCTTTGCACCCTGATCGCGAGCCGCAACCGCAGTCTGCTGACTTGAACTTACGGAATGTAAGCCAAAGGTAGATGCCAGTTCCAGCAGCCACTAGCAGAAACGTGCCGATCGGACTCATGGTTTGTCCTTGGAGTAACCCCTCAGCTTGTCGTATAGAGCAACCTGATCCCGAGTTAAGACAGCTCTTGTTTCGATGTGTGCCTTCACATGCGCCCATCGAAGCTGTCCGTACAAACTTCCGATCTGCTCCAGTGATTCTGAAACTTTCGACGGGATCACCTTTGCATTGCGGAATTCAATGTCAAGAAGTTTCTCTTGCGTGACTATTTGCTTGCCTAGTGCTTTAGCTCGGTCCCGCATCGATTTCATCATCGATGTGAGCTTCTTTTCTTGTGTGCTGGTTAAGTTCAGTTCTTGTTTCAAGTCAAGTACGTGCATTGGGCCGGGATAGCTGTTGAGTTCTGCAACCTTTGCCATCCCCATGCCACGCCCTTCAAGTAGGCCCGTCATATCGGTCTCCGTAAGAGCCTTGATCGGCTCATTTTTTGCAGAGATTGGCGTCGACTGCTCACCAATTCCCAAGAGGCCCATCCCGACAACGAGAGCCACAAGCATTTTCACGGCTTCACCTCGACCGCGAACGGCAACGTGCGAATAGCACCCTGCCAGTCGAACTGGGCGTACACCTTGTAGGTTCCGGCTTTCGGGAAGCGGCCTGTGAATCGGACGATGCCCTGCTTCACCAAGGCTGCGTTCTCTTCGTCCTCGGCAGGATGGCTGTGAACCACTGTCATTCCATCTTGGTGGAAGATCATCATGTGGCCGGCTGCCCCAAGCCACTTCACAGTGTCCCCTGCCGGTTGCCCCGTTTTGGCGTCGAACAATTTGACTTGAATCGTCGCCTTCCGGCCAATCTCTATCGGCTCTAAGGTTGAAAGGAGACCCTTAAGGTTGCCATCAATCCCGGTTCTACTGAGAGATAGTTTAGTGTCCCAGGTTGGCTTCGGTCCTGCTACCTTAACCGACGAGATAAGCACCCGAGAGCCTTTTCCGCTTGGTGCAACGTCGCCATACACCCAATAGTCCGTTCCTGCCGGGAAGGTGATCGGAATCGACCATGTCCCGTCGGGAGCCATCTCAGGGTGCTCGTGGATGAACCAGTTCAGGTCTTTGCTGGCGATGAGCAAGTGGAAGAACTTTTCGTGAGCCAGATCGAACTTGGTTTGAACCGCCCCTGTTTTGGAGTCCACGACTTGGAGTTTAAGGGTTGTTGGCGTTCCTGCTTTTGCGGTTTTTGGCCAGTCAACGACCTTGAGCTGGTACGGTTGCACCCGTGCCGCAGTGGCCGGTCGCTCATCTTTGACGTCCACCTTGAATGTAATCTTTTTCGGGGTATCTCCGGGAATACCTAGCGTCAAATCGATCTGATAGTCCCCTCCATGCGGGAAGAAGAGTTCGATCCCGTAGTCGCCCGGAACTCCTTCTCGGTGCACATTCGGCCTTGCCTCTGGCATGCCTTGCATGCTCGGCATGGTCATGACCGCGGTCGCTTCGATGCCTCCAACACCCTTGAACCCTTCCTCGACCGCATCTTTCTGGGTGGTGTCCACAACTCGGAATTCGACATCAACTTCCTCACCTGCGAATAATCCCTCTTCAGGCATTCGGAGTTCGGCTTGGTACTTCCCAAAAGTAACCTTCGTAACCTCTGATCCGACACTTTCAGTCGGGTGATGCGGCGATTTAGTCGCGAGCACACTCGCGGGCTTTATGTGTGCCGATATTCCAGGGACCAAGTACTTGCTCGGGTCCTTTTCGAATGGACCACCACAGCCTGCACAGCACATGTACCAGCGCACTCCGTCGTGGTCCACATAGTCGCTCGCCTTGGAGTAGGAAGCAACGGCCTCTTTCCCTACCGGGCAATACAGGGCTTCCTTTGATGGAACAGATGCGTATCGGCTCGGATTTGCGAG
>JAKRSE010000097.1 GCA_022402505.1 Fimbriimonadaceae bacterium
CTCCACTTCTTCTTCCGGCAGGTGGGGACGATGCTCCATGCCGGAGTCGGCCTGGCTCAATCGCTCGCCACCATCGCCACCCAGACCAGTCATCCCAAGCTTCGCCGGATCGTCGAAGAGGCGTCGCAGTCGGTGGTCGCGGGCCGGCCGATGACCTCCTGCTTCCGCCGCTACCCGGAGGTCTTCACCGACCTGATGATGTGCATGATTCAGATCGGTGAGGATGGTGGAATGCTCCCGGAACAGTGCCGCCGGCTCGCCGACTACATCCAGCGAGACATGGAGCAGAGGAATCTGATCCGCCGAGAGACCGCCTACCCCAAGATCGTCCTGGCGGCCAGCATCGTCATCATCCTCGCCGCCAACGCGCTGATCGCCATGATCGCGCCCTCCGCTCCCGGCCTGAGCAGTCCGCTGACCAATCCGCGGGTCTGGATGGTGCTTGGACCGCTCCTGATCCTTGGATTCCTGGCCTGGCGGTATGGCCGGCACAATCCGGAAGTGCGTCGCGTGGTGCAGGGAATCGGGGTCTCGCTCCCCGGGCTCGGCGGCACGATCCGAGGCTTTGCGATGGCGAAATTCGGGCGGGCCCTCGGCGCCCTCTATGCCGCCGGAGTGCCGATCCCCCGGGCGCTGGAGCTCTCGGCGGATGCCTGCGGGAACGAGCATGTCCGATCTCGGATGTATCCGGCCGCTTCGGCTTTGAAGGACGGCGTTCCCCTCAGCCTCGCCCTCGCCCAGACTGGGTCTGTGAGCCCTCTGGTTCTGGAGATGATCCGGACCGGGGAGATGACCGGAAACATCGACGAGATGCTGACCAAGACGGCCGAATACTATGAGGACGAGGGGGCGCTCAGGGCGAAGCAGTTCGCGACGATCTTCGGGGTCGTCGTCTTCCTGGCCGTCGCCGTCTACATCGCCTCGATCATCATCGGCTTCTACACCGGCCATTTCCGCAGCCTCATGTCCGGGGTCTGACGGGCGATGCCGTCCCATTACGAGGTGCTGAAGGTCCGGGTCAAGGCGACCGAGGGGGAGATTCGGGCCGCCTACCTCGCCCTGGCCAAGCAGCTCCATCCTGATGTGAACTCCGGCCCGGATGCGGCCTCGGAGTTCCTGGCGGTCAAGGAAGCCTACGAGACTCTGAGCGACCCGGATCGGAGGCGGAACTACGACGCGGTGCTGGAGTATTCGGCCCGCATCGCTCGGCAACAGGAGGAGGCCGCGGCCCGAGCCGCCCAGGCTGAATTCTTCCGGACTCAGGCCCCTCCGCGAGAGAAGACGCCTCCGCCGGAGCCCGACTCGCCCACTCCTCGGACCGACACCCTCCGACGCATGATGAAGCAGGGGCGCTGGAAGGATGCCGAGGCTCTCGCCCGCGAAATCCTCCGCACCGACTCCCGGAATCCTTGGGCCTGGGCGGCCCTGGGAGAGGCGGCCCGGATCCAAGGACAGGCCGGAGAGGCAGCCCGGCACTTCGCCTTTGCGGCCCAGTACGATCCGGGGCGGGTCGATTGGGTCCGGCTCCACCGCGAGTGCCTGGAGATGGCGGACGAGGCGGAGGCACGCCGCCGCGAGGTGACCGAGGAGGCCCGGGGACGCTCCGTGCCGTGGCTCGCCCTCGGCTTCATCTGGCCCGCCTTGGCCGCCTGGGTCGTCCTGGACCGGAACCGGCTGGAAGGAGCGCCATTCTTCCTGGATGGCTGGTCGATTCCGCTGGTCTCGGCTCTCATCATCGGCGGGTTCGCGGCCGGCGTGGTTCTGTCCACCGCCGATGCCATCGACCGGTTCGCCTCTCAGAGCGGCTCAGGTCTCTCGCGGGTCTCACCGACGACCGTCTTGGCCGGGGCCGCCGTGATCAGCTTTTGGCTCGCGTGCGGACTCTATCTTCTGGTCGGGGTCACTCAGTCGGCGCTGAACCGGTCGCACACGTTTCTGCTCGGGTCTTCGGCAGCCCTGACCGGGCTCCTTGCGCTCGCGGCAGCTCTCAGCCTGCCTGGTTCCTCGCTTTCGATCCTCATCTGGGGCGGCGGACCCGCCTTCCTCGCCTCGCTGGCGGGCTGGGTTGCGGCGGATGCCTTGCGGGCGCCCCGGCCCCCCGGACCCTCCTGAGGCCCCGGGTAGATTCCTGCCCGCAGATGTCCGAAAAGCTCTTCAGCCAGGCCACCGGGATGTTCATCGCCGAGACCCATACCGACGCGGTGACGTGGCACTTCTCCGTCGACAAGTTCCTGGTCGAAGGGCGGACCCAGTTCCAGCAGTACCAGATCGTGGACATGCCGACCTTCGGCAAGACCCTCTTCCTCGACTACAAGATCCAGTCGAGCCTGCTGGACGAGTATGTCTACCACGAGTCCATGGTCCAGCCCGCCATGATCACCCACCCGAATCCGAAAAAGGTGCTGGTCTGCGGCGGCGGCGAAGGGGCGACCCTCTGGCAGGCGCTGCAGCACTCCACGGTCGAGAGCTGCGACATGGTGGACCTGGATGAGGAGCTGATTGACATGGTGAAGGTCCACATGAAGGAGTGGCACCACGACTGCTTCGATGACCCCCGAGCGACCCTCGTCCACCAGGACGCCCGCAAGTGGGTGGAAGACCATGCCGGCCACGGCTACGACGTGATCTTGAGCGACCTGCCCGGCCCGATCGAAGGCGGACCCGCGCTGTACCTCTATACCAAGGAGTATTTCCAGCACGTCGCCAAGGCCCTGAGCGATGACGGCGTCTTCGTCCTCCAGTCCGGTGCGGCCAACGAGACCTACCCCTACTGCTATGCCTGCGTCCACGAGACCCTGGAGTCGCTGAAGGAGGAGTTCCCCTATGTGCGCGGCTACTACGGACTGGTCACCACGTTCCAGATGCCCTGGGGCTTCATCATTGCGAGCAAGAAGCATGACCCGCTGGAGCTGACTTCGGCCGAAATCGAAGCCCGCCTCACGGCCCGCGGAGTCCAGAACCGGTACTGCACCCCGCGATTCATGCCCTCAATGTTCGTCCTGCCGGAGTTCCTTCTGCGGGACATCAAGAAGTACGGCCGCATCCTCACCGACGCCGAGCCCTTCATCTGGGACGCCTGAGTCAATCTGCCATCAGCAGAGTCATCTCGGCCCGAGAGGACTTCTGAGATCATTCCTGCCTGATATGTCAAG
>JAKRSE010000098.1 GCA_022402505.1 Fimbriimonadaceae bacterium
GGATCGACTCCAGAGAATAGGGGCAGAACAGGAGGTTGTCCGCCTGGGTCACGACCATGCCCTGGGGAGACAGGAGCCGTTCCAGGTCGCGGTAGAAGGGCTCGGTGAAGAGCATCTCGCTCAGGCTCTGGTCCTCCTCCTCGTAGACGTCGGTGGCGTCGGCGACGATCAGATCGTAGCCGGCTTCGGCGGTCTTGACGAATTCGAAGGCGTCGCCGAGGGTGAGCCGGACTCGTGGATCGTCGAAGGCTCCGGCGCTCAGGCCGGGCAGATGCTGGCGGCAGAGCCGGATGACCGCCTCGTCGATCTCCACCATGTCGATCCGCTCGAGGGTCGGGTGCTTGGCGAGTTCGCGCAGGACGCCGCCGTCTCCACCGCCGATGACCAGCGCCGCCTTCGGCGAGTCCAGCGAAAGCATCGGAACCTGGACCAGCAGCTCATGGTAGGCGGATTCATCCACTTCGGCAAGCTGGACGTGGCCGTCGAGGAGCAGCATCCGGCCGAGGCAGGGGGTGTCGATGATTTCGATCCGCTGAAACGGACTCGTTTCGTCGGCCAGGACGCGGGAGACCTCGGTGGTCATCGTCAGGCGATTGCCGCGAATCGGATAGGTGAGCGGAGTCACCCATTCATTGTGTTCGGGATCAGAACTTGGCGTCGGGTTCCAGCAGGATTCGGACCGGGAGCGAGGGGACCTGTCCGGCTCCGGCGCCGCCCTGCCCGCCCCGCATTTCGGCGAAGACCTGCCAGGCGAACTCGGTGATCGGCAGTTGGTTCGAACGCAGCCTGGCCATCACCCTGGTCATGCTGACGGCGAAGAGCCCGACCTCCCGGCCTTCGTCAAAGACGGTGAGGACGGGGCGGCCTTCGATGGTTCCCATCATCTGGCTGAGGGGTCCGGAGCTGGGGGCTTCTGCGCCAAAGCTGCGCCCTTCCACCAGATTTCGGCTGACCTGGAAGAAGCTGAAGACGGTGGCTCCGGCGGAGAGGAGCGGCTGGACGAGATCGTTCCGCGGCACCATGCTGCCGGATTCGAAGAGGGAGGCGGTGTCGGTTCCGGCCAGGAAGTCCCGACCGCCCAGGTTCGCTCCGACTCCGGAGAAGAAGAGGAAGACGGTCGCATTCGGTCCGAGCCGGTCGCGGAGTCCGGCGACGGCCTGGCGGAGGCCGGCGGCCGTGCTGTTCTGAACCTTGATGATGTTGTCCGCCGGGTAGCCCGCGTGCGTCTGGAGCGCGTCGGCCAGCAGATCGACATCGGTGGCGGCGGTCGGCAGGGTGATTCCGGGGACCCGGCTGACGCTGTTTCCGATGAGCAGGGCGAACTTGGTCTCCACCGAGGCGACTTCGCCCGTCGGCACGGGGACGGTCATGTTCGGTCCGAGGTCGGAGGCCTTGATGGTGACGATCGTCGGCGGGGCCTGTCCGGGGGCGACGGCGGGAGCCTGGGTCGGCGGCGCGGAGGGGCGGCCGACTCCCGGGTCGGCGACGCCGGGTCGGGGCCGTCCGCCGGTCTGTCGTTCGGCGGGCGGACTGGCGGTCTGGCCGCCGTTTCCGGTCTGGCCGCCGGTGGCGGGGGGCGGAGTGGTGGCCGGGCTTCCGCCGGTCTGGGTCGGCGGGGTGGATCCTCCCGTCTGGGCGGGTTCGGCGGGGGGAGCGGAGGTCGTCCCGCCGGTCTGGGCGGGCGGCTCGGGGGGCGCGGCCTGCAGCGCCATGAGTTCGTTGCGATAGACGGCCGCCATCTGACGGTCGTCGGGGGTCATGAACTCGGTGTCCACCTTCCAGTTGGGCCGGGCGGGGGTGCGCTTCAGGGTGTCCAGCTCGGCGAGTCGGGCCTCGCTGCGCAGGAGCAGGGCGGCCTGCTCGTAGATGAAGACGGCCTCGGCGCCGTTCTGTCCCGCCTCGATGATCCGCTTGAGCTCGCCCGCGACCTGCTCCAAGAGGGCGTCGCGGCGGGCCGCGTCGCTGATCTCCAGGCTCCAGCGGTAGCCGGAATAGGCGGCGGCAAAGTTGGCGGAGTAGGGTGAGCCTCCGCGCCAGATGCGCGGTTCCTGGATCGAACCGGGCAGTCGGCTCGGTTCGGCCGAGTCGTCGCGCCGTTCCTGAACCGCCCGGAGGAATTCCTGTCGGGCGATGGGCCAGTTTGCGGCGGCGGCCTGCGAGAGACCCCTCTCATAGGGGGCGATCCACTCCTGTGCAGCGGCCGGGCCGGCGAGTGCGGCCAGAGCCAGGATCGGGGTGAGGATTCGGAGTGTCATCGGCCGAGCTGATAGGTGAGTCCCAGGGCGGCGTCGTAGGGGCCGCCGCGCGTGCTTCGAAAGAGGCTGAGGTCGATGCCGAGGGCTCCGCCGTCCGGTCTCCAGCCGAGGCCGAGCGAGTAGCCGTCTCTGGACTCGAAGGTCGGACCCTGGGCCGGGTTGAACCGCCATCCGAGTCGGATGGGCCAGCGGGCATCGGCCCGGTTCAGGCTGTATTCCAAGCCGAACCCTCCGGCGAGGGTGGAATCGCGCTCGAACCGGCCCACTCCCGAGCCGCCGAAGAACCAGTCCAGCTGGGCCGAGTAGGTGAGGAAGTCGCCGGTTCGGCTTTCCGGGTTCGTCCGTGCGACGTAGCCGAGCGACGCGGTGCCGGGGATGACCGAGTAGAGGTCGGTGGTGTCGGAATTGCCCTGCAGGCTGATGGGAGTGCGGACGGAGACGCCGAGCATGGCGTCGTCGCCCATCGGCATCTGGACTCCGCCGACGGCTCCGATTCCGTTGGAGGTTCCGGTGGCGGTGGCGTCTACGGTGCCGACCTGGACCCCTCCGGCCGTCACGCCGTACCGTTCGCTGAGCCGGAGGTACTGGTTGGCGATCACCAGCCCGAGCCCCCAGCTCATCCTGTCCGAGGCCTGGCCGTAGCTGAAGGTGAAGAAGTCGGTCTGGGCCTTGAGGAAGGAGGAGTAGCCCGTCACCGAGCCGGCCGGAACGGTGAGGTTCTGCCCGACCCGTTCATCCAGCGAGTAGCCGGCGAGGGAGTAGTTGAATCCGAAGGTTCCGGCTCCCATCGGGGTGGCGTAGCCGGCGTGGGTCAGAGTCGTTCGGCCGTACCGTCGGATGGAGACCACGGTGGGGGTGGCGAGATTTCCGGAGGCCAGGGTCAGGGTGTCC
>JAKRSE010000099.1 GCA_022402505.1 Fimbriimonadaceae bacterium
TGGTGCCGAGCGCGCCGCCGAGCGCGAGCGCGCCGACATCACCCATGAAGACCTTGGCCGGGGGCGCGTTGAGCCAGAGGAACGGGAGGAACCCGGCGGCGACAGCTGCGGCGACCGGAGCGAGTCCCCAGAGAGCCGACTCGACAGCCGGAGCGGCCAGCAGGGGAAGCATCAAGATGACGGCCGCGAAGAGGATCAGGCCGAGACTTCCCGCCAATCCGTCCAAGCCGTCGGCGAAATTATAGGCATTGCTGAAGAAAAGAATCAAGAAGAGGCCGGCACCGAGCAACCCTGCGTCCCTGACTCCGGAAATCCAGAGGGCCCCAAGACCGACGACTGCCTGGAGCAGAAGCTTCGGCTTCCAATCGAAGCCTCGAGAACCGGGCTTCATCTTCGGAACCAGGTAGTCATCGGCGAACCCCACCAGCCCGAAGCCGATCAGCAGAAGGACGGGAGCAAGCGAGAAGGTCGTCGCTCCGCCTCCGATCAAGATCCCGGCCAGGGCGCCAAGCAGGATGATCAGGCCGCCCATCGTCGGGGTTCCCTGCTTCGCCTGGTGCTCCGGAAGGTGACTGCTCACCGTCTGAGCCGCTTTGATCCGGCGCAGGACCGGAAGGAGAAACGGAGCCGCGGCCGCCGCGACGACGAGGCTGCCCAGGAAGGAAAGGAAGATGGCCTGGAGCACTGTCCCGCTCATTGAAGCTCCTCCGGAAGTCCTCGCTCCAACTCCAAAGCACGGCTTCCTTTGATTAAGATCAGCCCTCCTTCTTGAACTGATTGAACGAAATTCCGAATCGTATCGTGATCGACCGTCTCGCTGTGGACCAGTCGGTGGACCGGGAAGCCGGCGCGGATCGCCTCCTCGGCGGCGTGGGCCATCTGCGGGCCCACCAGAAGAACCCGATCGAGGTTGGCTTCGGCGATGGAACGGCCGACCAGGCGGTGCCCCTCGGCAGAATGATCGCCCAACTCGCGCATGTCACCAAGCACGGCCAGGCGAGAAGAGTGCGGCAGTCGGGCGACGGTCTGAAGCGCGGAGACGGTCGAATCCGGACTGGCGTTGTAGAAGTCGAGGATGCAATGAACGCCGTTCCAGGAGCGAATCTCCATTCGGAGCGGAGGCAGTTGACCGCGCTCCAAAGACTCAATGGCGGGTCCAAACTCAACCCCGGCCGAAACCGCCGCGGCGAGGGCGGCAGCCGCATTCCGGGCAAGGTGTCCACCCCACCCCGGCAGCGAGAAGGAAAACTCTTGATCCTTCCAATTTCCAGCCACAAAGGTGGACTGATCGGCCCGACATTCGATCCCAAAGATCCGAAGATCAGCGTCCGGCGACGTTCCAAAGGTCACCACGGGACACGGGCAGAGAGCGCAGAGATCGGCGAAGAAATCGTCTTCCCGCCAGAGAACGGCCGTTCCGTCGGCCGGGAGCGCCTCCAGGAGTTCACCCTTGGCCTGGGCGATTCCGGCACGGCTCCCAACCATCTCGATGTGCGCGGTTCCGATCATCGTCACGATGCCGATGGTCGGCCTGGCGATGGACGCCAGATGAGCGATCTGCCCGAACCCGCGCATGCCCATTTCCACCACCGCCGAGGCGTGAGGCGGCTCTTCCTCAGCCCAGACAAGCGGGGACGAAAACTCTGAATTCCGGTTGCCCTGACTCTTGAGCACCGGGCCCAACGGGGCCAGAGCGGCGGCGGTCATCTCCTTGGTCGTCGTCTTGCCATTGCTGCCGGTGATGCCGACCACCGGGCCTCGAAACTCGGCGCGGAGCGTCCGCCCCATCCGTGCGATCGCCTCGACGACCGAGTCCACGAGGATGTGCGGCCCCGGCACGGGACGCTCAACGACAGAGAGGGCCGCCCCGGCAGCCAGGGCCTGAGGAACATGGTCCGCGCCGTCGGTCCGTCCGCCTCGGAATGCCAGGAAGGCCTGCCCGGGCTCGACGGCTCGGCTGTCCGTAGCGAATCCGCGCACCAACGAGGGCTCACCCGCAAGGGTTCCTCCAAGCAGGTCGGCCAGCTTCCGAGGTTCAAAACTGCGGGGCGTCACCGGAGCGCCAACCCGGCTCTCGCCAGTTCTCGATCGTCCATCGGGTGCTTGGTGCGGCCGATGATCTGATAGTTCTCGTGCCCCTTGCCGGCGATCACCACCAGATCGCCGGGCCGCGCGGCCCGAATCGCCTGCACGATCGCCGTGGGCCTGTCCGCCTCACGGACCGATTCGGTGCCGGGAGGGATCCCCGCAACAACGTCATCGAGGATCTGTTCAGGATCTTCAGTTCGAGGGTTGTCGCTTGTCACGAAAATCAGATCGCTTCCTTGCGCGGCCGCCTCCGCCATTCGGGGCCGCTTGGTCCGGTCCCGATCTCCGCCGCACCCGAAGACGGTGATGATCCGCCCCTCAGCAACCGCCCGGGCCGACCGCAGCAGCTGGACCAGGGCATCCAGGGTGTGGGCGTAGTCCACAATGACGGCCAGTCCCTGGTCGTTGGGAACCGCCTCGAATCTTCCCGGGACGGCTCGCACCGATTCCAAGGCGAGGACCGCATCCTCGAACGGCGCGCCCATGCAGATCAGGCCCGCGAGGCAGGCACCGGCGTTCTCCACATTGAAGAGGCCGCCGATTTTGAGCTCAGACTCGGCGGTTCGGCCCTGGAAGCCCACCTTCAACCGAATCCGGTCGGCCCGGACTTCGACGGCATCAATGGCAAGCCCTGCGCCCGAGGCGGCGGGCCCGAAGGTGAGAATCCGATCTCCCAGATCGCGGCTCCATCGCAGGCCGGTCGGGTCGGCGATGTTCACGGCCCCCTGCCAAGGCTTGCCGGCCGCCAGAGACGAATCACGCCAGGCGGTGAAGAGGAGCCGCTTCGCCTCTTCATAGGCCTCCATCGTATGGTGGTAGTCGAGGTGATCCTGGGTCAGATTCGTGAAGACAACCGCGTCGAAGTCGACTCCGGCCACACGGTTTTCGACAAGCGCATGGCTCGAGACTTCCATCGCCAGGCTCCGGCATCCCGCCTGCCGCACCTCCGCCATCAGACCGGCCAACTCGACCGGGAAAGGAGTGGTGTTCGGGATCTCTCGAAGCCCTTCGCCGGCGTCCAGACCGAGCGTCCCCAGGTAAGCCGGAGCCCACCC
>JAKRSE010000100.1 GCA_022402505.1 Fimbriimonadaceae bacterium
CACACCCACCGACGCGATCCCCGTCGCCGCCGAACCGCTCGCCGTCGCCGTGGCCGCCATCGCCGCCTGCGTCGCCAGCATCCCCGCCCGCATCTGAATCAGGCTGTTCGCCAGCCCCAGCACCCCCGCAAAGCCCTTTGTGACCGGCCCCAGAGCCATCGCGACCAGAACCCACTGCACCACCTGCCGCTTCTGCTCGTCGGTCAGCCCCTCCAGCGCCTCGCGCAGGTCCTGCATCGCCGGAATCACCACGTCCATCGCCTCCCGCGCCAGCGGAACCAGGGCCTCGCCCGCCGCCGCCTTCAGCATCTCCAGGTCCTGGTTCAGGTTCTCCAGATCGTTCCGCAGCGTGTCCACCGGAGCCCGAACCCCCGCCGAAAACTGCCGCGTCAGGTCCCGGATCACGTCCAGACCGCTCAGCCCCCGCTTCGCGATCTCCGCCGTGTCCATCGTCCCGTAGAGCCTCTTCAACTCGCCCCGCAGGCTCGGGATGATCGCCCCCATCTCCCGGAGCTCGTCGCCCGTCAGCTTCCCCATGCCCGCGACCTGCTGCAGGTTGATCGCCATCCGGGTGAACTCCTCCTGGCCCCCGCCGAACAGGGCGATCTGGTTCGCAAACTCGGTCATGATCCCCCGCGCCTCGTCTGCCGAAAGCCCGATCGACTGAAGGCTCGCGGAGAGCTGCACCGACTGCCGAAAGTCGATCCCCGGGAGCTTCGCCACCTTCTCCAGCTTCGCGATCTCCGCCGAAGCCGCCTCCGCCGAACCCATGATCGTCTCCATGGTCTGCCGGACCGCATCCATCCGGACCGTCGCGTCGAAGGCCGACTTCGCCATCAGCGCCATCGGCAGGGTCACCCCCACCGTCAAGGCGTTCCCGGCCCTGTTCGCCCCGCTCTGCAGCGAATCCAGCGTCCGCCCCAGCTCCGACTCCTTCACCTTCTCGGCCGCATCCAGCCCCGCCGCAAAGGCGTTCGCCCAGGCCATCCCCCCATGCTTCGCCTTCGCCGCCTCCTTCCGCAGAAACCGGTCCAGCTTCCGATCCGACTCCGAAAGCTTCCTCTCCAGATCCTCCATCCGCAGCGTCAGCGAATAATGAACCGACCCAACCTGCCCCTCAGAACTCACCCCTCAACCATCGCCGGCGGGGAAGGGAAGGAGGTCCCCCAAAAACAACAAAACCCCGCCTGGAGCGAGGTCTGCTGTTCCTGCCCAGAGCGGGCAGCAAGGTTGCCTGTTGGCAGAGCCTGCGTTTCTTACTGAGAGAGCGACGCGGGCTTGATCAGATACCCCTTGAGTTTTGCATGCTCTTCAGGCAAAATGCAAGCCTGATGGAGAGAATTTTGGGTCTGGATGTGGGAGTGTCCTCGATAGGTTCAGGGTTGCTCGAGCTGGAGGAAGGCAGAGGAAGAATCGTCTTCACCGGAGTTCGAATCATCAACCAGCCTGTCGACAACGACCTCAAGACCAATGCGAGCGAGAGACGGCTCGCTAGGTCGATGCGGACGACGACTCGAAGGCGCGCAGAGCGAAAGCGAGAGCTCAAGGAGATTCTGCTCCAGGAGGGGATGATGCCCGGCCCAGCAGAGCAGGCTGCCTGGCTCAACCTCAACCCGTATGCTCTCCGCAAAGAAGCCTTGGAACGCACCTTGAGCCCCTTCGAACTTGGCCGGGTCTTTCTCCACCTCGCTCAGCGTCGCGGGTTCCTGCCGAACGTCCGGGGTGCCGTGCTGGCCCAGCAACGGATCCCGGAGGTGATCAGCTTGACGGCCGAGCTGAACTCGATCATCGAGGCCCGGGAATCCGAGCTGGCCGCCAAGCGCAAGGATCTGGGCCCGGTTCGAGAGGACATCGAGCGGACAAGAACCGAACTTCAAGCTTCAGGCGCCCAGTCCCTGGGAAGCTTCCTCTACGGCCGGCTGAGCCCCTTGGAACGCGTCCGAGGGCGGTACCTGCACCGGAACGAGTACCGAGACGAGTTCGACCTGATCTGGAGCCGCCAAGCCGCCGACAACCCGTCCCTGCTCACCGAATCCCTCCAGGTCCGAATCTACAGGTGCCTGTTCTTCCAGCGTCTGGCGAACTCGCGTCCGCAGAGGCGGGCCGACTGCCGCTATGAGAAGAACAGGCGGGTCACCAGCAAGGGCCACTTTCTGTTCCAGAGATTCGTAGCCTTGCAGGCTCTTCGGAACCTTCGCTTCACTCCGAAGAACGGCGATGAAGACCGCCTGAACGAGGAGCAGTTTGGAACTCTGTATGCCCGGCTCAAGGAGAAGGGGGAACTGAAGTGGTCGGAAGTTCGAAAGATGCTGGCCTGGCCCGCCTCAACGATCATCAACCTGGAGGACCGGTCTCAGAAGACGCCAGATCCGCTCCGCGGCTGCCACACGGACATGATCTTGGATCAGGCCACAGAAGGGGCTTGGTCGGCAATGCCGGCAGAAGTCCAAGAGAAGGCGATGACCGCGCTTCTCATTGCAGAGGGAGACCTCGCCGTCCTCAGGTCTCTGACGGAGCAGGCTGGGATCGAAAGACTGATGGCGCTCCGCCTGATGTCTGCAGACATCAAGACCGGGGTCGGATCGCTCAGCGTCAAAGCGCTGAAGAAGCTCGTTCCGCTCTTGGAGAGCGGCCACACCCTCTCGCAGGCCGAGCTGGAGCTTGGCGACCGCTCGGGAGGTGAGGCCGCCCCTCCAAGGCCGGCGAGAAACGAGCTGACTTTTGAAGATGATCCGGAGACCAATAATCCAACCGTCCGGAAGATCTGCGCCGAGGTCAGAAAGCTTGTGAACGCCCTGATCAAGCAGCATGGCCGACCAGACATCATCCGGATCGAGCTCGGCAAGGAGATGTCCATGGGGCCGGAAGACCTTGCCCGGTTCAATCAGGGCCGCAATCAGGCAAAGAAAGTCAACGACGAGGCCGTCAAGGAAATGAAGGCCCAGGGCATCGCCGATTCGCCTTGGAATCGCAAGAAGTACCGGCTTTTCAAGGAGTGCAATGCACAGTGTCCCTATACCGGGGAGTCTATTCAGATTTCCGAACTCTGGACCGGGAAGTGGCAGGTCGAGCACATCATCCCGCGAAACCTCCTGCCCGTCTATGCCGACAAGTACGTCACTCTGGCCTCG
>JAKRSE010000101.1 GCA_022402505.1 Fimbriimonadaceae bacterium
GAAGCGGAGGGCGTCCCTCGCCACCCCGGTGCCGACCTTGAGCTTGATGATGTCGAAGCCGGCGGCGACGATCTCCTCGGCCATCGCCTCGGCCTCCTTGGGCTCCACCGCCCCGATCGTCATATCGGTCGGCATGGCGCGCCGCTCTCCCCCCAGGTGGACGGCCAAGGGAACTCCGGCGGCCTGTGCGGCCAGATCCCAGACGGCCGATTCGAGCGCCGCCTGAGCGGTCCACTGCCCGGGCATCATCGCTGCCATCTCCTGCGAAAGTCGGTCGACGGCGGCGGTGGGTCGGCCCAAGGCGAGGCGCGCAAGCGTCGGCAGGGCAGCCATCATCGTCGCCTGGGTCTCCCCGTTGATCGAGGAGAGGACGCTGCCCTCGCCCCAGCCGATCCGGCCGTCGGTGTCCTCGACTTCGACCAGAACATTCGCCGTGCGGTCGGCGGTCATCGTCGCGATCTTGAAGGGCCGCTTGAGGGGCAGATCGAACGGGCGAATGACGACTCGGCGAATCCGGGGGCCATCGGGCATCAAGCGGGGATGCTACACCAAGTCCGGCAGCGACCGACCGGATAGAATGGGGACACGATCATGGCCCTGAACATCCGTCCGTTCGAACCCTCGCCGGACCTGTCGGGCCTCTCCCGGCTCAGCGCCCTGGACCCCCTGGATGTCGGCCGAACGGAAGAGGAATGGAGCGACCTGCTCCAAAGGTTCCCGCCGGCGGCGGCGGCCGAAATCTGGACGGCCGAATCGGCCGAGGGCCCGACCGCCTTCCTGATTCTCATGAGGTCGGTCTGGGAGGTTCGAGACGGAGGCTGGACGGCGCGGCTGCACATCGACCCCGACTCCCCCGCCGGGACGCTCAAGGGGCTCTGGTCGTTCCTCCACCGCCGCGCCCGAACCCTGGGGGCCGGATTCCTGAATCTCTCGATCCGGGCCGACATGCAGACGAGGCGCGACTTTCTGACCAAATTGGGAATGGTGCCGGTTCGGCGGCACGCCGTCTCGCGGATCGACCTGGAAGACTTTCGCCCGGGTCCCTGGGAGCCGAGGATCGAGACGGTTTCGCGGCAGGGCATCCGTCTGGCGACCTTTCGCGAACTGGCCGACGAGGGCGTGGACTGGGCAACGCTTCAGGAACAGGCGCTGGAGGCGGTCCTGGCCCAGGAGTACCGCTTCGGTCAGGGAGTCCGTCTGCCCTTCGAAAAGTATCTTCGACGGCTGCAGACCCGGTCGGTTCATCCGGAGACCGGCTTCGGCGCCCTGCTGGACGGCCGAATGGTCGGCTTCTCCCGACTCCACCCGGCGGGCATTGAACCGGGCCTGCTTCGCACCGGCCTCACCGGGGTCGTCCAGGAGCACCGCGGCCGCCGGATCGGGACGGCTCTGAAGGCCTACAGTCTGAGCAGGCTGAAGGAGGACGGTTGGAAGGCCGTTCAGACCGACAACCCCGAGGACACTTCGATCCTTCACCTCAATCTGAAGCTGGGCTTCGAGCGTCGGAGCACCGTCGTTGAGATGGCGCAGACCCTGCAGGCTCTTCCCGCCGAGGCATGATCCGGCAGATTCTGGCGGAGGCCGGGCCGGCGGAAGCGGTGCGTCACCTCCTGGGAGCGCGGCTGGGTCACGGCTCGGTCTCAGCCCGGATCATCGAGGTGGAGGTCTACCTGGGGTCGGATGATCCCGGGAGCCATGCCTTCCGCGGCGTGACCCCCAGGAATCGGACCATGTTCGGCCCGGCGGGCCATGCCTACGTCTACCGCTCCTACGGCTGCCATTGGATGCTGAACGTGGTCCTTGGTCCGGAAGGCTCTCCGGGAGCGCTTCTGATCCGGGCAGCGGAGCCGCTTGCCGGAACCTCCTTGATGGAGGAGCGGAGGGGGAGCCGGCAACACCTTCTCGATGGTCCCGGCCGCCTTGCCCAGGCGTTCGGGCTCTGCGGGGAGCACGACGGGTTCGATCTGCTTGAGAGCGGAGATCTTCGGTTGGAGCCGGAGTCACCGGCCGAGTCAATCGGCTGGACCAGGCGGATCGGTCTGGCGGCCGGGCGGGGCGACGACTTTGTCTGGCGGGCGATTCTTCCCGGCTCGAAAGGCCTCAGCCGATCCGAGAGGACTCTGCCGCCGGAGCCGCACCCTTGGCCTTCCCTGCCGCCGGCTTGGTCCGAATCGTGAGCACGTAGACGATCCCGACGACGCAGAGCAAGGTGATGGTGCCCCAGCTCCACCAGGGGCCGCCGCGCAGCACGGCTCCGATTCCGAAGAGCCCCATGAAGAGGCAGGAAACCCACTTGACCCACAGCGGCATCCACCGATGCTCGTCCCAGTCGCGCAGGATCGAGCCGAACCAGGGGTGATTCAGCATCCAGGCTTCCAGCCGAGGGCTGCCCTTCTTGAAGCAGGCCAGGGCGAGGATCAGGAAGATTGTTCCCGGCAATCCTGGGATCACGAATCCCAGGATTCCGAGGCCCGTCAGAGCGAGTCCGAGGGCGTTCCAGAAGTGCCTGACCATGGGATCGTTCGCATTCTGGGCCGCCGGCCGGACAGAGCCCGAAGCCGACTCGACGGCGACTTGCCTATCCTGACGGAAGAGAGAAGATTCCCAGCGGTCAGGCGGCCTTTCTGCCGCGTCCGCTGCTTCTCTGGCCCTTGGCCCGCGCCAAGGCCTCCATCGCCTGCCCCGTCGCCTGATCCAGATCATGAACCTGGCTCTCCATCTCGGCGACGCCATTGATCAGCTGTTCGACGTTCGCCAGCATGTTCTCGGTGAAGGCGTTCATCTCGGCCCCGGTGGACTGGTTCTGCTCCGTGATCGTTTCCAACAGCCTTCTTGCCTGTTCGCTGACGTTGGCGAAGGCCTGGACGGCATCGGTCAATCCGTCGTTCAGCTTGGCGGTCTGACCCGCTTCTCGGCTGATTTCGGCGAGAGTCTTCGCTCCCTCCAGACTGACCTGTTCCGCGTCGAGCATCTCGCTCATGCTCATGCTCATGCTCGCAGCGGCCTCCTGGATTCCGGACTGGACGTTGCTGATCAAGCCGGCGATCTCCTTGGTGCTCCCGGCCGAGTTCTCGGCCAGCTTCA